>NZ_LOVS01000180.1:0-1749 GCF_001523835.1 Burkholderia sp. ABCPW 14
GTGAAACGACTCTACGCCGATGATAGTGCGGATTGCCCGTGTGAAAGTAGGTAATCGTCAGGCTCCCCTCTCAAAACCCCCGCCCACCCAGGCGGGGGTTTTGTTTTTTACACCCCCTCCACTCCAAGCTCCCAGGCCCCTCGACCAGGCACAGGCACCCGCGTCTTCCCAACGCCCCACCTCCCTTCTCACCCAACTCCTGCTCCAGCCACCGTCAGCCTTGTCTGCAGGCCTCGTCGCATCGCATGGCCACAGCGCCGCTTCAAGCCCCGCGCGCGGAGTGCTGTCCCGTCTCGACAATTTTTGTTCTTTCCAAGCGTAAAATCGCCAAATCGATAAAAATCGGCGCGACATAACATGAATCCCCCCGCACAATTCGCTCGAGCCGTCTGTCCGCACGATTGTCCCGATACGTGCGCCATTCGTGTCACGGTCGAGAACGGCAAAGCCATCAGGGTTGCCGGCGACCCCGATCATCCGCCGACGCAAGGTGTTCTCTGCACGAAGGTGAGCAGATATGCGGATCGTGTCCATCATCCGGAGCGGCTGACGATGCCGCTCAAGCGAGTCGGACGGAAAGGAGAGGGGCGATTCGAGCCGATCAGCTGGGACGAGGCGAACCGACTGACGGCAGCGCGGCTCGCGGAAATTGCCCGCCGAGCGCCGGAAGCTATCGTTCCCTACAGCTATGCGGGAACGATGGGACTAATCCAAGGGGAGAGCATCGCGCAGCGCTTCTTCAACAAGCTCGGTGCGTCGCGTCTCGAACGAACGATTTGCTCGGCGGCTGGCGCCGCGGGGCTGCGTTATACGTACGGCGCCAGCGTCGGGATGCATTTCGAATTCTTCGAAGAAAGCGAGCTGATCCTGATCTGGGGCGCGAATCCGATTGCCTCGAATCTCCATTTCTGGACGCGCGCTCAAGAAGCCAAGCGACGCGGCGCACGCTTGATCGCAATCGATCCGTACCGGTCGCTGACGGCGGAAAAATGTCATCAGCACATTGCGCTGAAGCCGGGCACCGATGGCGCATTTGCGCTCGGAATGATGCATGTGCTGATCAACGAGAGCCTCCTCGATCAGGACTATATCCGCGACCATACGCTCGGTTTCGATGCATTGAAGGCGCGCGCGATGACTTATCCGCCCGAACGCGTGGCCGACATCTGCGGCGTGACGGCCAAAGCGATCGTCGAATTGGCTCGCCTATACGGGCGCACACGCAAGGCGTCGATCCGCCTCAATTACGGCATGCAGCGTGTGCGCGGCGGCGGCAATGCGGTTCGCGCAATTGCCAGCTTGCCCGCGCTCACCGGGGCGTGGCGCGACCGCGCGGGCGGGCTGCTCCTGTCCTCGTCCGAATGGGCACCCGTCGATGCAGTCGCACTCGGGCGCCCCGATTTGCTGCCCGGTTGGCCGAACAAGCTGCCTCGGTCGATCAATATGAATGCAATTGGCGACGCGTTGCTGCATCCCGGCGATGCGGATTTCGGGCCGAAGGTCGAGGCGATCATCGTCTACAACTCGAATCCGGTCGCGGTTGCGCCCGACTCGGAGAAGGTCGCTGCCGGCTTTGCGCGAGAAGACCTGTTCACGGTCGTTTTGGAGCAATTCAAGACAGATGTTGATGGCGGCGTAAAACCGCGCTTAAACGGCGGCGCAATGCTGAGTAATTTTCTCAAGTACGCAGGGGCCCTCGGGCCCCTTTGACGTGTTGCGACGGCGGTACCGTTCAGAACGGCGGGTCGG
>NZ_LOVS01000181.1:0-26694 GCF_001523835.1 Burkholderia sp. ABCPW 14
CGGCGTCGGCGGTGTCGGCGGTGTCGCCGGTTGCGGCGGTCTCGGCGGTGTCGGCGGTGTCGGCGGTGTCGGCGGGGTCGGCGGTGTCGGCGGTGTCGGCGGTGTCGGCGGTGTCGGCGGTGTCGGCGGTGTCGGCGGTGTCGGCGGTGTCGGCGGTGTCGGGCATCGAAACGCTCGCGTCGATGTCACGCCGAGCACGGCCGACCGGTCGCCCGCGATCCGCGCGAGCGCGCGGAGGACGCCGCTCAATACCGCCGCGACAGGCCGTAAAGCCGCCAGAATTCCGCCGCGTACGACTGCGCAAGCTGCGGCGCGCGATAGAAGACGTTGAAATTGCCCGCCGCGCGCTCGTCGCTCGCCTGTACGAAGCTCGCGGTGCCGAGCACGACCGCGTCGTCGACGACGACGAACGGACCATGCGCATTCGGCACGCGGTCGCTGAGCGCGACGTCGACGCCCGCGCTCGCGAGAAACCCCGCTCCGCTGTACTTCGTCGCGTGCCCCGTCCGGTCGAGCACGACCCGCACGTCGACGCCGCGTCCGCGCGCCGCGCACAGCGCCGCCGCGACGGCAGCCGGCACCGACGCGCCGCCCGCGACCAGCACGCGCGTATGGGCGCGGTGGATCAGCTCGACTTCGATGTCGATCGAGCCGGCGTCGGCATCGAAGTACGCGTCGAGCGCGAGATCGCGCGATGGGATCTGTGCGGCGCGCGCGAATTCGGGCACCGAAGCCGCGCAAAGAAGTGCGCAAACCGAGGAAAAGACGGAAGCGAAACGAACGCGGTATGTCATGGGGCGGCAATTGTAGCCACGTCCAATACCGTTGCAAACCGTTTCGTCGACGAGGCGCGCGCGACGCGTCGCCGCGCGTGCACACGATGCGCGCTAGATGTCGAGATCGACGCGGGAAAGCCACGCGCGCACACCGTCCCACGAGCGGAAATCGGCCAGACTGCGCGCCGGCAGCGCGGGATACGCGGCGGCCGCCATTTCCGCGAGCGCGCGGCCCGGGCCGAGTTCGACGAACGCGCGCGCGCCCGCCTCGACGCAGCCCGCGAGGCATCCGGCCCAGTCGATCGGCTCGGCGATCTGGCGCGCGAGCTTGTCGACGCCGGCATCGACGTCGAGCACCGGCGCGCCGTCAATGCCGGACAGGAGCCGCGTGCCGGCGACGGGTGTGCGCGCAATCCGCGCGCCGGCGAGCGCGGCGCGAAACCGCGGCACCGCCGCGCCGAGCCAACGCGTGTGCGACGCGACGTGGACGGCGACCAGTGCGACGCGCGCCGCGCCTCGCGAGCGCGCGTCCGCGGCGAGCGCGTCGAGCGCCGCGCGCGGCCCGGCGAGCACGTATGCGTCGCCCGGATTGACGATCGCGACCGCGACGCCGTGCGTCGCGCACGACGCGTCGATCACGTCGCGCGACAGGCCGCGCACGAACAGCATCCCCGCATCGCCGTCGCTCGCCGCGTCCATCGCGTGCGCGCGGGCCGCGACGAGATCAAGCGCGGCTCGCGCGTCGACGAGCCCCGCGACGCTCCACGCGGCGACCTCGCCGACGCTGTATCCCGCGACGCAGCGCCGGCGCGGCAGCAGCGCGTCAAGCCGCGTCATCGCGCTCACCGCCTGCAGCGTGCAGACGAGCTGCGCGGCGAAGTTCTCGCGCAACGCGTCGTCGCCGGCGTCGCGCACCCAGTCGCGCGGATCGGCGCCGAGCAGCATGGCCGCGTGCGCGAAGAGCGGCGCGGCTTCCGGCAAGTCGGCCGTCAGCTCGAACATGCCGGCGCGCTGGCAGCCTTGACCCGAGCAGAGAATCGCGATCGTCACGGCAGGCGCTCCGCGTCGCGTGCCGCGACGAACAAGCTCATCGCGAGCAAGTCCGCCGCGCCGCCCGGACTCAGCCGACGCGCAACGAACGCACGGTGCGCGGCGGCCGCGTGCGTGCGCCAGTCGGCCGCGCCCACTCCGCCCCGCTCGAGAAATTCGCACGCGGTCCGCTGCGCGAAACCGAGGCCGTCGCGACCGCCGCGATGCAGCAGATTCGTGTCGTCGACCGCGGCAATCAGCGCGAAGCACGCGTGCACGCGCGCCGCCTCGGCGTCGCCCGGCGCGAGCCGCGCGGCATCGCGCAGCGCCGGCACGCCGACCGCGTAGACGCTCGCGAAACCGCCCGCCGCCTCCGCGCGCGCGCCGCCGACGCCGTAGCAGCGACCCGCGCGTTCACCATGGCTGTCGGCAAGGCGCGGGCCGCCGACGATCTCGCCGCCCCAGCGCGCGGCGACGAGTGCGCCGAGCGTCGCACGGGCGTCTCGCCCGCGTCGGGCCGACGCGCGCAGGCCCGCGGCCGCGCACAGCAGGCCGAGCCCGAAGATCGCGCCGCGATGGGTGTTCACGCTGTCCGTCGCCGCGAGCATCGCGCGCTCCGCGCGCAGGCCGATCTTGCGCAGCGCCGGCATGTCGGCATCGCGCGCGCCCGCTGCGGCGAGTTCGGCGAAGAATGGTTCGAGCGCCGCCGCGCTGTTGTAGAACGTTCCGGCTGTCATGTCGTCGTGACTGCCCGCGTCGACGTGGCTCACGAGGCCCGGCTTCGGCCATGTGTCGATTTCGAGGCGCAGGCAGCGCGTCGCGTGGGCGGCGATGGCATCCGCTGTCGGCGATGCTCGTCGATGCGGCTCGCGTATCGAAGGCTCGGAATGGTCCGATGCGAACCGCGCAGACGATGGATCGGGCGCGCCCGGCTGATCCGAAGGATCTAGTGCGCTCGGCGTATTCCGCATGATCGCCGCATTCGGTGCATTCGGTGCATTCGGTGCATTCGATGCATTCGATGCATTCGATGCATTCGATGCATTCGATGCATTCGATGCATTCGATGCATTCGATGCGTTCGATGCATTCGATGCATTCGATGCATTCGATGCATTCGATGCGTTCGATGCGTTCGATGCATTCGACGCATTCGCCACATTCGACGCATTCGACGCATTCGACGCATTCGACGCATTCGACGCATTCGACGCATTCGACGCATTCGACGCATTCGACGCATTCGACGCATTCAGCAGCGTATCTACCCCGTCCGCTTCGTCAAGCGCGTACGCCGAATCGCCGCGCGTCGCTTCACGCCGGGCCGCCATCCGCGCCACGCATACGCTCCGCTTCATCGCCACGTCTCCAGAAATGCCTCCGGCGCGCACAGCTCGACGCCCGTCGCGGTTTTCATCGCGACCTCATGCTCGCCTGCATGCAGCTCGCGCCAGTTCACGCCTGCGCCGTCGGCGCGCAGCAACTCGCCATCGATGCGCATCGGCGCGTGAGCGTCGAGCTCGGCGAGCGCCGAGAGGAACGACGCGAGCGCCTCGCGCCGCGACGGAACCGGAGACAAAAGCAACGCCGATGCCGATGCCGATGCCGAAGCCGAAGCCGAAGCCGAAGCCGAAGCCGAAGCCGAAGCCGAAGCCGATGCCGATGCCGATGCCGATGCCGATGCCGATGCCGATGCCGATGCCGATGCCGATGCCGATGCCGATGCCGATGCCGTCAGCGACGATACCGGCAAAAGCAAAGGCAACGACGACGAACGCGACGGCATCAGCAAAATATCGAGATCCGAGCGGTCGCTCAGATAACGCAACCCCGTCAGCGTCTGCCACGCGAGGCCGCCGAACACGCGGCAATCGACGCGATGCGCGTCCGCAAGCGCACGCAGCCCTGCGAGCGTCGGCCGCCACGCGGGCGGCGCTTCATGCTCGACGTCGGCGAGCATCGGCAGCGCGCAGACCGCGTCGATATGCTCGCGCGCGGCCGCGAACGCGACGCGCCGCTTCCCCGCCGACGGCGGCAGCGGCAACCCGAGCGGCACGCCCGCATCGCACGGCGAGCGCCGCCGCACAATCAACGGCCAGCCGCGTGCCGCCCAGTCGCGCACGAACGGCAGCGCGTCGACGCCGTCGCGCGCGCCGAGCAGCGCGCGCCACGCGTCGGCGTGCACGCGCACGAGCGTGTGCCGCACGAGCGGCGTATCAGCGGCCGGCGCGCGCGAGCTCATACACGCGTTGCGCGACGTCGGCCGCCACCGGCCGGCCGCCGCGCTCGTGGCCGAGCCGATCGCGCCGGTCGGCGCGATCCGTCGGCCGCGCGACGATCGCGGCCACTTGCTCGGCGAGCGAGCGCGCCGGATCGAGCACGACGTCGACCGCGCCCGTCTTCGCGAAATTGTCGAGCCCCGGCGCGAACACCGCCGTCGACTGCGCCTTCTCGCGCAGCACGTCGACGGGCAGCTTCGTCACGCGCGACATCGCCTGCAAATCCATCACCTCCGGCTGAGCGCCCGGCAGCGCGACGAGCGTGCGCGTCGCGAGCGCCGTCGCGATGAACGCGCCCGCCGCCGCATGCCCGTACAGCAGCCCGATCGTCGGATGGCCGAGCGCGTGCGCGTGCAGCAGGCATTTCGCGAGATGCGCGAGGCACTCGTTCAGGCCGAGCAGTTCGTCTCGCTTGCTCATCCGCTGGCTGTCGCCGTCTACGAGCACGAGGATCGGCGTCGCGTCGCCGCGCCCGATCGTCGCGAGCACGCGGGCGGCGAGCGTGAGCGCGCCGTCGACGCCGAGCGCCGCGCCGCGCGCGACGCCGATCACGTCGACCGCGCGGCCCGCGAGCATGCCGCGCCCTTCGAGCAGACCGTCGGCATCGATCGCGACATCGTGGCCCGACGGAAACAGCGAAGCCAACACGTCATCGAGCGTCATGGCGCACCTCCGTCAGTCGGTCGGCCAACGATGCAAACGCGGCGCCATCGAGCGACGGAATCGCGTCCGCGTCGGGCGCGCCGAGCGCGCGCCACACGTCGAGCGCGTCGCCGCACTCGCCGAAGCGCGCGATGCGCTCGGCGAGCCGCGCATGCTCGGCCGCAAGCGTCGCCGCGCCGAACGCCGCGCCCGCCCGCACGCGCGCGGCGAGCGCGATCGCGGCTTCGCGGAACGCGTCGATCGTATCGTCGACGAAGCGCTCGGCGCCGCCGACGAGCCGACGATGCTTGCCGCCCATCGTCCGCCAGATCAGCGCGCGATCGCGCGAGTCGAACTCGTCGACGCCGCGCCGGCTCTCGATCACCTCCGGCCCGGATACGCCGATGCGCCCCTGTTCGGACACCGCGAGCGCCGAGCAGCACGCGGCGATGATTCCGCCGCCGCCGTAGCAGCCGGCGCGCCCGCCGACGAGCCCGACGACGGGCACGCCCGCCGCGCGCGCGTCGATCACCGCGCGAATGATCTCGGATACCGCGATCTCGCCCGCGTTCGCTTCCTGCAGCCGCACGCCGCCCGTGTCGAACAGGATCAGCACGGGCATCGGGCGCAGCTCGCGCGCCGCGCGCAGCAGGCCCGTCAGCTTCGCGCCGTGCACCTCGCCGAACGCGCCGCCCATGAAGCGCCCTTCCTGCGCGGCGACGAGCACGGGCTCGCCGTCGAGCGCCGCGCGGCCGACGATCATCCCGTCGTCGAGCTGCTGCGGCAGGTCGAAGATCGGCAGATGCGGGCTCGTCAGCCGGTCCTGCGGGCCGATGAATTCCTCGAACGAGCCCGTGTCGACGAGGCCCGCGAGCCGCTGCCGCGCCGACGCCTCGAA
The DNA here is from genome assembly GCF_001523835.1 of Burkholderia sp. ABCPW 14. Lineage (NCBI taxonomy): Bacteria > Pseudomonadati > Pseudomonadota > Betaproteobacteria > Burkholderiales > Burkholderiaceae > Burkholderia > Burkholderia sp. ABCPW 14. Next base: position 5,625 of record NZ_LOVS01000181.1, read on the forward strand.
CCAGCTCGCGCCCGCCGGCGCGACCTTCGGATGTGCCGTCGTGGCCGCCGCGTTCATCGCGCGTCTCCTTCGATCGCGCGCACCGCCTGCGCGAGCCGCAGCGACACCATGTCGGGCCGCGCGCCGCCGTCGTTGACGGACAGGCGCAGCCCGCCCGGCGAGCGGCGCTCGACGAAATCGGCGACGACCGCCTGCCAGACGTCGCCGAAGCCCACGGCGGCCGTACGGATGTCGACTTCGCATTCGGCCTCGGGCAGCACGCGCTCGACGAGCACTTCGAGATTGCCCGACGCGACGACGCCGACGAGCGCCCACGCCGCATCGCCCTTCGCGCGCTCGCGCGCGGTGTGGCGGTAGTTCAACTGTTCCATTGCGAAACGCTCCTCCCCCATTCTCACCAATTGCGGAATCGCGACGGCGGCGCGTACAGGCCGTCCGACCAATGCACGAGATCCTTGATCGAGCGCGCGGCGAGCAGCCGCCGGTCGGCGTCGAGCGGATCGATGCCGAGATCCTCCGGGCGCCGGATCACGCCGCGCTCGCGCAGCCGCTCGACGAGCCTGCGGTCGCGCCCGCGGCCGATCTCCGTGTAGCCGGCGACGCCGCGGATCGCATGCTCGCGCTCGTCGGCGTCGCGGCACAGCAGCAGGTTCGCGACCCCTTCCTCGGTCACGACGTGCGTGACGTCGTCGCCGTACACCATCACCGGCGCGAGATCGAGCGACAGCCTGTCGGCGAGCCGCAGCGCGTCGAGCTTCTCGACGAACATCGGCGCATTCCGTTCGCCGAACGTCTCGCCGATCTGGACGACGAGCTTGCGCCCGCGCCGCAGCGCCGCGGGCGTCGCCGGATCGGCCTCCTCGCCCGCCTTGATCCACGGCTCGCTCGGATGACGCCGCCCGCGCGCGTCGCTGCCCATGTTCGGCGCGCCGCCGAAGCCCGCGATCCGCTCGGCCGTGACCGTCGACGAGTGACCCGCGAGATCGATCTGCAGCGTCGAGCCGATGAACATGTCGCACGCGTAGAGGCCCGCCGCCTGGCAGAACGCGCGGTTCGAGCGCAGCGAGCCGTCGACGCCGGTGAAGAAGATGTCGGAGCGCGCGCGAATGTAGTCGTCCATCCCGACTTCGGAGCCGAAGCAATGGATCTGCTCGACCCAGCCGGATTCGATCGCGGGAATGAGCGTCGGATGCGGGTTCAGCGCCCAGTGCGTGCAGACCTTGCCCTTCAGCCCGAGCCGCTCGCCGTAGGTCGGCAGCAAGAGCTCGATCGCCGCCGTGTTGAAGCCGATCCCATGATTGAGACGCTTCACGCCGTAGCGCGCGTAGATGCCCTTGAGCGCCAGCATCGCGGTGAGGATCTGCGTCTCGGTGATGCCGGCCGGATCGCGCGTGAAGAGCGGCTCGACGTAGAACGGCCGCCCCGCTTCGACGACGAAGTGCACGCGGTCGCCCGGAATGTCGACGCGCGGCACGCGATCGACGATCTGCTCGACCTGCGCGATCACGACGCCGTCCTTGAACGCGGTCGCCTCGACGACGGTCGGCGTGTCCTCAGTGTTCGGTCCGGTGTACAGGTTGCCGTCGGCGTCCGCGCTCACCGCGGCGACGAGCGCGACGTGCGGCGTCAGATCGATGAAGTAGCGCGCGAAGAGTTCGAGATACGTGTGCACCGCGCCGAGCTCGATCTTGCCGCCGAACAGGAGCTTCGCGATCCGCTGCGACTGCGGGCCCGAGTATGCATAGTCGAGCCGCTTCGCGATGCCGCGCTCGAACACGTCGAGATGCTCGGGCAGCACGACGCCCGACTGCACCATGTGAAGATCGTGCACCGTCGCGCTGTCGACGGCGGCGAGCGCCGCGGCGAGGAGGTCCGCCTGCTTCTGGTTGTCGCCTTCGATGCAGACGCGGTCGCCCGGCCGCAGCACCGCTTCGAGCAGCGCGGTCGCGTCGCGCGCGGCCACCCGCTTGTGCCGCGCGAGCGGCGCGGCCGCCGCGAGGCGCGCGGCGCGCGCGTCGCGGGCGTCGCGGGCGTCGTTCCATCCCGTCATGGAGTCGTCTCCTGCGAAGTCTGTCCGGTGGGTTCTGCGGCATTGTAAGCCGCACCGCCGCCGCGATTGATGAAGTTGCGCGATGCGACTCAGTGGCGCCGGCGATGGATCGGCGAGCGCGGGGGCGCATGCGCGCGGCCGCGCTTGCGCCATGCGCGGCGAACGATCCCGCGGCGCGGCTGCATCGAACGGTCGCTATGCTGCGCGCGCCGTGTTTGCCGTGTTTGCCGTGTTTGCCGTGTTTGCCGTGTTTGCCGTGCTTGCCGTGCTTGCCGTGCTTGCCGTGTTTGCCGTGTTTGCCGTGCTTGCCGTGCTTGCCGTGCACGTCGAATGCTCACGCAACGCTCCGCCCTTCGCCTTCACGCCGCGAAACCGCACGCACCCGCAATTCCGCAGCATCGCCGCGAGCGATTTCGCACGGCGTCACGCGCCCACCGCCGCCTTCGTCGCGAAGAACAGCAGCGACGGCCCGAGCAGGCAGCCAACGCCCGTATGGAACGTCGCGATCAGCGCGCCGTAAGGCACGAGCCGCCGGTCGGTCGCCGCGAGTCCCGCGCTCACGCCGCTCACGGTGCCCGCGAGCCCGCCGAAGATCATCGCCGCGCGCGGCGTGCGCAGCCCCATGAAGCCCGCCGCGAACGGCGTGCCGACCATCACGATGATCGCCTTCACGAGCCCTGTCGCAATGCTGAGCGCGATCACGTCGGAGCTCGCGCCGATCGCCGCGCCCGTCACGGGCCCGACGATGTACGTGACGGCGCCCGCGCCGATCGTCGTCATGCTGACGGCGTCCGAATAGCCGAACGCGTGCGCGACGCTCGCGCCGACGACGAACGGCAGCACGGTGCCGAGCAGCAGCGACGCGACGCCGATGAGCCCCGCCTTGCGCGCCTCGGCGGGCTGCACTTCGAACGCGGTCGCGACGATCGCGAAGTCGCGCAGCATCGCGCCGCCCATCAGGCCGACGCCCGCGAAGAACGGCACGTCGGCGATTCCCTTCTCGCCGCCCGTGTACGCGCCGCCGACGTACGCGAGCGCGAGGCCGATCAGGATCGCGATCGCCGAGCCGTGCACGCGGCCGAACGTGAGCCGCCTCGACAGCGCCGCCGACGCGAACATGATGCAGCCGACGAGCGCGAACGACGCGACGAGTCCGTTGTGCGCGATGATTTTTTCGAGCATATCGATCATGGCCGCCTCCCGCTCAGTTCTCTTCGGGTTGCGGCAGCGCCGACAGCGCGGTCGCGTCGTGGCCGACGCGCGCGAGCGCCGCGATGCAGACCGCGCACACGGCGACCGCGCCCGCTGCCGACAACAGCGCGACGGGTCCGCCCTTCAACGCGGCGACGACGTTCTGATTGGCCGCCATCGCGACGACGACCGGGATATACATCGCGCCCCAGAACGCGATGCCGGACTCGGTCTCCTTCGGCAGCCAGCCGCGCCGATGCAGGTAGAGCCGCAGGCCGATGAGGAGCAGCATCGCGATGCCGACGCCGCCGACGTTGGTCTTCGCGCCGATCGCGGCGCCCAGTAGATCGCCGAGGAAGAGCCCGGCCAGATGGCAGAACGCGAGCAGCGCGGTTCCGTAGATGATCATGCTTGTCTCCTGATTCCTGATGATGGATCGTCGCGGCGTGGGCGCCGCGGCCCGGCGGCTCGTCGTGCGAAGCGCGTTCTCGGGCGGCGATGGCGATAGCGTGAAAGACCTGGCGGCCCGCCGCGCCGGGTTGCCGTAGACTGGCGGCGGCGGCAGGCCGTCGCCGGCGCGCCCGCGAACGGGCGGCGCGACGGCTCGGCCAAGCACATCGTAGTCCCGCCGCTTGCGGCCATTTATGAAGTTGTCGAATTCGATTCAGTGGGTTTATCAATGCGTCCGTTACCGCCTGAACTGCTGCGCAGTTTCGTCGCCGTCGCGCAGACGGGCAGCTTCACCGCCGCGTCCGAGCGCGTGAACCTGTCGCAATCGACGGTGAGCCAGCACATCCGCCGCCTCGAAGAGCTGCTCGACCGGCCGCTCTTCGAGCGCGACACCCGCAACGTGCGGCTCGCGCCGAACGGCGAGGCCCTGTTCCGCTATGCGGTGCGCATCCTCGAATTGATGGACGAGGCCGTCGCGTCGGTCTGCGGGCCGCCGCTGTCGGGCAAGGTGCGGCTCGGCTTGTCGGAGGATTTCGCGTTGACGCACCTGACGGCCGCGCTCGTGAGCTTCGTGCAGCGCAATCCGGAAGTCGAGCTCGAGATCGCGACGGGCTTGTCCGGCGATCTGTTCGTCGCGCTCGACGCCGGCCGGCACGATCTCGTGTTCGCGAAACGGATTGCGGGCAGCCGTCGCGGGCGCGTGATCCGCACCGAGCCGCTCTACTGGTGCACGGGCCCCGATTCGCCGCTCACGGGACGCGAGCCCGTGCTGCCGCTCGCGCTGCATCCGGAACCGAGCGTGTCGCGCCGGCGCGTGCTCGACACGCTCGAAGCCATCGGACGGCCGCACCGGATCGCGGTCGCGAGCAGCAGCATCGCGGTACTGCGCGCGGCGGCGAGCGCGGGGCTCGGCATCAGCGCGTTCGCCGGATACGTGATCCCGCACGGGCTCGCGAAACTCGAAGCCGATCTGCCGCCGCTCGGCGATCTCGAATACGTGATCGACCGGCCCGCGAACGCGTCGCGCCCGGCGCTCGCGCTCGAGGCGACGCTCGTCGCGGCCGCGCACGAGTTCTAATGGAAAAGAGTGGGCCGCGTGTCGATTCCCCGGTCGGCCCCGCATGAAACGACTCGACGTGAATCGACTCGACGTGTGCCGGCGATGTCGCGACCACGTCGATGTTTCGATCGCACCGGCCGCGACAGCCCGCAAGCGAGCCAGCAAGCAGGCCGACAATCAGGGAACCTAACGGCCGGCAATCGGCAATCGGCAATCGGCAATCGGCAATCGGCAATCGGCAATCGGCGTCCGGCGTCCGGCGTCCGGCGTCCGGCGTCCGGCGTCCGGCGTCCGGGCCGAACGATAATCGAGCCGATTACGGACCGCTCGTGTGCGCATCCGCGCACGCGATCCGTCCCAATCTTCGGCGGCGCCGCACGTCGAATACCCGGTCCGAACCGCGCCACAAGCCGCCTGCACGGCCCTCGCCCGCTGCCTGACCAAATCGTCATGATGCGGTCATCGTCCGCTCAGGCGCCCCTCTTCAGAATGCGACTCACCGGAAGACGAAGTCACGACGCTTCGCCACCCGATCCCGTCCCCTTTTCTGGAGCTTTCGATGAATACGCTACGCTTTCTCGTCACGGCGGCCGCCATCGCCACGTCCGTGATGACCGCGACGCCGGCGCTCGCATCGACATCCGATGCGTCGCAAGGCAAGACGCGTGCACAAGTGCGCGCGGAGCTGATCCAGGCATACCGCGACGGCGTGATCCCGACGTCGGACGGCGACTATCCGCCGAGCCAGGCGACGATCGACGCGAACCGCGCGCGCCTCGCGGCGGCCAATCCCGCGTGGGCGCGGGAACAGCAGTAATCGCACGCCGGGTCGCCCGCGCGCGAACGCGACGCGATACGGCCCGGCGTCGCCGGCGCGCGTCCGGCCGCCGATCGGCGGCGCTCAGGGCAGGAAGCTGTCGCGCCGCGCGTCGATCAATTCGACGAGCAGACGATCGCGCTCCGCGCCGAGTTCGGCCATCGAGCGCGCGCCCTGGATCTCGCGCAGCGCGTCGATCAGCTTGCGGTCGACGTCGGGCGAGAACGACGGCGTGCCGAGATCGTTCCACCACGTCGTCATCGGGCCCGACAGGTGCTCGAGGAAATGTGCGATGCCGCCTTCGCCGCCGCCGAGATGGTAGACGAGGTTCTGCCCCATCAGCCCCCAGCGCAGTCCCGGCCCCCACGACACCGCCTTGTCCGCATCCCCGACGCTCACGACGCCCTCGCCGACCAAGTGATACACCTCGCGAAAGAGCGCCGCCGCGAGCCGGTTCGCGACGTGGCCCGCCATCTCCTTGTTGAGCACGATCGTCACTTTGCCGAGGCCGTCGTAGAAGCGCTTCGCTTGCGCGATCGCGTCGGCCGACGTCGCCGCGCCGCCGACCAGCTCGACGAGCGGAATCAGATGCGGCGGATTGAACGGATGCGCGACGAGACAGCGCGCCGGATGCGCGTCGCATGCGCTCTGGATGTCCGACATCCGGAGCCCCGACGAACTCGACGCGACGAGCACGTGCGCGGGCAGCAGCGCGTCGATCCGGCGATACAGGTCGCGTTTGAGGTCGAGACGCTCGGGGCCGTTCTCCTGCACGAAGTCCGCGCCGTCAAGCGCGGCGTCGAGCGTCGGTTCGAACGCGAGCCGTGAAGCGAGCGTCGCGGCGCGCTCGCCGAGAAAATTCGCGAGCGCGGCGTCGAGCCGCGTGCGGGCGTCGGGCGCGGGATCGGTGACGGCGACGTCGAAGCCCTTCGACAGATAAAACGCGGTCCAGCTCGCGCCGATCACGCCGGCGCCGACGACGGCGATCCGTTGAATCTTCATGGGCGATGTCTCCTTGGTTTTCGAATGCGCGGACGATTGTCGCATCGAACGGCGACGGCTGCGCGCGGGGCGCGTGCGCAAGGGCCAACGCGCGCGCCGGGAGGAGGGCGGCTCGTGCGCGCGTGCGTCGGATCGGAGAGCGAGCATGCCGTCGCGCGGCGCTCGCGTAGGTCGATGCGTCTTCGGCTCTTCGACGCGCGGGCGGTGCGACTTCGGCGCGCCGGTTGTGCGAGCCGGCCGTCGCGCGATGGGCGCGAGCGCTGCGATTGCGTAACGCCGGTTCGCAGTGTCGAACACCATGCCGCTGTCGCGCGCGGGCCATCGGCCATCGTCCGGCAACGACGCGCGGACGGCACTTGCGCATCGCCATCTGCCGAATGCGTACAGGTCGCACATGCGCTTCCGTCGAACGAAAAAAACCGCATGAACGCCGAAGCGTCATGCGGCTTTTCGTTCCATTCACGCGTTCGGTGCGTTCGTCACGCGCCGCGTCCGTCGCGGCTCGCGCCGAACGCAGCGTGCCCCGCCCCGTCGATCACGCTGCGAGCCGCGCCTCGATCTTCGCCTTCGTCTCGGCGAGCGCGCTCGGCAGCCGCGCGCTCAGCTTGTCGAATAGCTCCGCGTGCAGCGCAAGCTCGTCGCGCCATTCGGCCGGGTCCATCGACGTCACCTGCTCGAACTGCGCGGGCGAAAACGCAAGCCCCGCCCAATGCAGATCCTCATAGCGCGGCGTGAAACCGAACGCATGCTCGACGCCCGCGCCCCGGCCTTCGATACGGTCGAGCATCCACTTCAGCACGCGCATGTTCTCGCCGAAGCCCGGCCACACGAAGCGGCCGTCCGCATCCTTGCGGAACCAGTTCACGCAATAGATCTTCGGCAGCGCCGCGCCCGCCGCCGCGAGCTTCCCGCCGAGCGACAGCCAGTGCGCGAAGTAGTCGCTCATGTTGTAGCCGCAGAACGGCAGCATCGCGAACGGATCGCGCCGCACGACGCCCTGCTGCCCCGCCGCCGCCGCGGTCGTCTCCGAGCCCATCGTCGCCGCCATGTAGACGCCCTCGACCCAGTCGCGCGCCTCGGTGACGAGCGGCACCGTCGTCGAGCGGCGGCCGCCGAAGATGAACGCGTCGATCGGCACGCCGGCCGGGTTCTCCCAGTCGTCGTCGATCGACGGACACTGCGACGCGGGCGCCGTGAAGCGCGAGTTCGGATGCGCGGCCTTCCTGCCGGTTTCGCGGCCGATCTCGGGCGTCCACGCGTTGCCCTGCCAGTCGGTGAGCCGCGCGGGCGGCGTGTCGGTGAGCCCTTCCCACCAGACGTCGCCGTCTTCCGTCAGCGCGACGTTCGTGAAGATCACGTTCTCGGTGAGCGTCGCGAGCGCGTTCGGATTCGTCTTCGCGCCCGTGCCCGGCGCGACGCCGAAGTAGCCCGCCTCCGGATTGATCGCGTAGAGGCGTCCGTCCTTGCCCGGCTTGAGCCACGCGATGTCGTCGCCGATCGTCGTCACGCGCCAGCCTTCGAAGCCCTTCGGCGGGATCAGCATCGCGAAGTTGGTCTTGCCGCACGCGGACGGGAATGCCGCGGCGATGTGATATTTCCGGCCCTCGGGCGACGTCACGCCGAGGATCAGCATGTGCTCGGCGAGCCAGCCTTCGTCGCGGCCCATCGTCGACGCGATGCGAAGCGCAAAGCATTTCTTGCCGAGCAGCGCATTGCCGCCGTAGCCGGAGCCGAAGCTCCAGATCTCGCGGGACTCGGGGAAATGCACGATGTACTTGGTCGGATTGCACGGCCACGCGACGTCTTGCTCGCCCGCGGCGAGCGGCCGCCCGACGCTGTGCACGCACGGCACGTATTGGCCGGCTTCGCCGAGCGCGTGGAGCACGTCGCGCCCCATGCGCGTCATGATCCGCATGTTGACGACGACGTACGGGCTGTCCGACAACTCGACGCCGATGTGCGCGATCGGCGAGCCGAGCGGCCCCATCGAGAACGGCACGACGTACAGCGTGCGGCCGCGCATCGCGCCTCGAAACAGGCCATTCAGCGTCGCGCGCATTTCGGCGGGCGCGATCCAGTGATTGGTCGGGCCGGCGTCGTCGCGCTGCTCGCTGCAGATGAACGTGCGGTCCTCGACGCGCGCGACGTCGGACGGATCGGACAGCGCGAGAAACGAGTTCGGCCGCTTCGCCGGATCGAGGCGCACCATCGTGCCCTGCTCGACCATCGCGTCGCAGAGGCGGTCGTATTCCGCTTGCGAACCGTCGCACCAGACGACGCGATCCGGCTCGGCCAGTTCCGCGATCCGCGTGACCCAGTCGATCAGGCCGCGGTGCTTCACGTATTCGGGAACGTCGATCGGAATGGTGCGCGTCGCCGCGACCACGTTGCTTCGGGTCATGAAAGTGTCTCCGTGTTGTAGAACCAGAATGCTGCGCGTGCGCGGCGCGACGACGCGCGCGACGGCGGGCGTAGCGACGCTACGCGATGGCTGGGGGCGACGCATGCGCGAACGCGCATTGCGGGCGTCACACTCAACGTTCCGACTCCCAAAATCGTGGAGCGTTCGTTTTTTTTAGGGTTGGGAACGACTGTATCGCCAAGCTTGCTCATGCACCTGCCATACGATCAAGGTGATAGGCAGCATACCATCGCGATGCGCGCCGCGGCGCTGCGCTGCAGCAAGACACGACTGCCGCGCGCGGGCGTGCGATTCCGCCTCGACGAACGCGCGCCGGGCCGCTCGGCGAACGCAATCGGAATAATCCAGCATGCGGCGAACGCGGGTTTTTACCGATGCGAGCGCGCGGTTCGGCAAGCACGTCGGCGGCGGCGCGGTTCGGCCATGTGGAAACGATATGTGTGCGGTGGGCAACACATGTGAGGATTCGCGATTCGGGGCGCGCAATCGCCTTCGATGTCGATGTCGATGTCGATGTCGATGTAAGCAATCGTTTCGTCGCGTGAAGCATCGCCGCTCGAAGGTCGAGCGGCGATGCTTGCGTATCCGGAGGAATACAAGCATCTCCACGAACGTCCACCTCGCCGATCGTGATCCCGATACGTGCGACAAGCGGCACGGCGATCGCAATGCGCACCCTCCCCCGGCCTCAGCACCGCGATAGGTTCGCTCGAACATTCGTCGTGGTCTCATCGCGTTCGCGACGGATTCGATACCAGTTCGGTTCGGACGAGCGCGCTTTCACAACAGACATGCGCCATCGCAGCGGAGCCGCAGTGGTTACCGCCATGCACAAACAAGCGTAGCGACAATTGGAGACGCGACAGCACCAGTCGCGTCTCGGGCAACATCCGCATCATCGGCTCCGTCGCCTGACGGCGCGCTCGTCCGCTGCACGGCGTTGAACACTTCGCGACGACGGCCGCGTCAGTTCGCCGCGTCGTCGCGTCACGCCCTTTCGCTACACGCGTGCGCCCATGCACGGCGCGCTTGCGCGCATTCTCGGCATTGGCCGTGCGCATGTTCGTCGCACTCGCACGCCCTCCTCGCGGATTTCCGCGCGCAGACGGCAAATGTCACCCGCCCAGCCGTAGCGCTGCGCGATCGCCCCGAATGGGAACCGGAAAATCGGTGCGCAATCGGCGGCGGCGGGCCTGATGCAGACGGCAAGGCTCGGCGGAAATCGTGTTGCTGTGCGCATGCGGGCGCATGTGTCGCATGTGTCGCATGCGGCACATGCGGGCTTCGCATCGTTTGTTCATCGTCGGCTCTGCCCCGTCCGATATCGATGTTCGCGAGCGGCGCAAGCCGCGCACCCGACGCGACGACGCCGCGACACTGCGACACCGCGACACTGCAACACCGCATGATGCGCGAAACCGGTCCCGACTTCGCGCATGCGTCGCTTGCCGCGCGACGTCGACGACAGACGGTTTGCCCTCTGCCGAACGGATCGTCGAACGCCTCTTGAAATCGCCCTTGCCGCGCCTATCTTCGAAACGCCGACGCAGCCGCACCCGCGCGCTGCATGTTTCGACCGATTTGCAGCGGCCAGGCAAACGAACCGGTACGTATGGACCGGCGCGTTCGCAGGCCTCGTTCCAGGAGGACACGACCATGAGCGATTTCCATTTCGGCACCGATCTCTTCAGCGAATTCGATCGTCTGCATCGACAGATGACGAACCTGTTCGGCGGCCTCCCTGCCAGCATTCGCGCGAGCCGATTGGGCGCATTCCCGCCGCTCAACGTGGGCACCACCGACGATTCGATCGAAATCGTCGCGTTCGCGCCCGGCATGCGCGCCGCCGATTTCGACGTGTCGATCGACAAGGGGCTGTTGACGATCAGCGGCGAGCGCAAGTCCGCGCAAAGCGCGGAAGGCGATGCGCGCGCCTACGCACAGGAGCGTTACAGCGGCGCTTTCCGCCGCGTCGTCGAGCTGCCCCAGCACGCCGATCCCGACAAGGTCCAGGCCCGCTACGAAAACGGCTGCCTGTCGATCAGCGTCGGCAAGCGCGAGACGTCGAAGCCGCGCGCGATCACCGTTCAATAAATCCCGTCACCCTCGGATCAAGGAGTCGATCGTGAACACCAGCAATCCAGTCGCAGACCCAGACCGTCAAGCCGCCGCGCCGGTTCGCCGCGATGCGGGCGCCGCGCCGCGCACGATCACGGTCACGCCGGCTGTCGACATATACGAAGACAAGCGTGGCGTGACGCTATGGGCCGACCTGCCCGGCGTTCCGAAGGAGCGCCTCGAAGTGAAGGTCCACGATGGCCATCTGTCGATCGACGCGCACGCGGCGCCGCCGATGCCGGCGGGCCTGCGCGCGCATCACGTCGAAGTGCGCGAACCGCATTTCGCGCGCACGTTCCAGTTGAGCGCGGACTTCGACACGTCGAAGATCGAGGCGAATCTTCAGGATGGCGTATTGCAGCTGACGATTCCGCGCCGCGGTGAAGCGCGTCCGCGGCGCGTCGAGGTGAAGTGACGTTGTCTCGAACGGAAACGCTCGCTGCCGCATGTACGCGCGGCGGCGAGCGCACCGAGCGGGCCGCTTCACGGCCCGCTCGGTGTTCGTGCCCGTCGAAACACGAGCAACCTAGCGAGAGACCCGCTCGATCAGTTCCTCGTCGCAGACCACGCTTCCGAGCGCAGGCGCTGCGGGGTCCGAACGCTCGGGAGACGACGCTTCGGTTTCGACGCGTGCGGCGGGTGTCGCTGTGACTGTCGCTGTTGCGGCAGCCGCAGGCTCGGCGGCTGCCGCTGCAGGCGCCGCTGCCGCGTTCGTCGTGTAGTGCTTGAGAAAGCACCGCATCGCATGGCTCACGCCCATGCTGTTGATCTCGCGCAGATCGTTTTCGTAATAACGTCCCGCGTTGAAGCTGCCGGTGATGATCTCGTACGACGGGAAGTAGTCGACCCAGTCGAACTCGTTGCAGGCCATCTCCGCCGCGACTCTCAACACCGATTTGCTGTACGTCGTCGCGACAAGCGCGTTCCTGTTCTCGTAGGTCGCGACAAGCGGCACCGGCGACACCGTCAGCAACACGTTGACGCGCGGATTCACTTCCTTGAGCTGGACGAGGAACGAGCGCAGGTCGCCCGCGACGTCGAACACGCTCAGGTTCGTGAAGCGATACGCCGCGTCGTCGTAGACGCCGCCCGCGACGCCCGGCGCGAGCGGAAACACTTCGCCGTACGCGCGGTTCGACCAGCTTTCAGTCAGACCCAGCGTGAACACGAAAACGTCCGACTCGACGAACATCGTCTTCACGTGCTGCAGATGCTCGGCGCGCGCGTCGGCGACCGCGCTGCTGCTGTCATGCCCTTCGGGCGTGACCGTCGGCCGGAACGCGTCGACGTAGCGCCCGTCCGCCCGCTGCCATGCGACCTCCATTTTCGCGCGCCGCCCCATCGCCTCCTCGAAGAGCTGTAGCAGCTGACGCACCGTATAGAGGTTGCCGAAGCGCGCGGAAAACACGCCGTAGCCGAGCCGCGCGCGGTCGTCGGCTGGCAGATGCGCCCCCGCCTCCGGCACGAAATAGTTGAAGCCGATGCCGGACAGACGCCGCGAGATGTGCTGCGCGAAGCAGCTGCCGGCCGTGCTCACCTTCTGCGCGGCGCCGATCGTGAATCTCGGCTCGACGACCGGATCGAACGCGTGCATGTCGACGTTCGCGACCGCCTTGCGCCAGAACTGGTGCGGCGGAAGATGCTCGTAGGGATTCGTCACAGTGCGGCCTCGATGGTTTGCAGCGCGCTCGCGAGATGCGGGCTGTTGCCGAGCAACTGGTCCTTGTCGAAGTTCGAATACGCCGCGAACGATCCTTCGATGAATTCTTCGAGGGTCAGCAAGGTGTAGTTCATCCCCTTGAACAGATAATTTCCCCGTCCGGCGCCGAAGCGCTCCGCGAGTTCCGGGAAAACAGGGTAGACGGGGCCTTGCACCAACGTGTCGTGCGGAACGATGCCCGAATCGATCACGCGATCGCCGGCGACCTTCGTCGCGACCTTCAGCGCGACGTCGTAGAGCGCGTGCGCCTTCGGATGATTCATGCTGTGCATGAACGCGCCACCGCGCACCCACTTGCTCAATTCGGGGGCGAGATCCAGGCCGTGTTCCGCATACCTGTCGAGCAGAAACGTCCTCTCGATGTCCCACAGCGCGAAATAGCGGAGTGCCTCATAGGTTTTCTCGTTGAAGAACGTTTTCGTCTGCGCCACCGTGCAGCCCAATTTATATGCGGCAAAAATTATCGTCGAATGGTAATCGTCGAGCGGCGTTTTTACCGATTTCCCATCGTGAAAGACGTTCTGCAAATCCGGGTGATATGCACGGAATTGAATGGCCGGCAGCAGCGTTACATTCGGCAACGCGAAAAAATCAACGATCCCTAACTGCTGGATTTCCGGATTGACAATTATTTGATCGTAAGTTGCGACTTGCTGCCGCCAGAAATCCGAATTGGCCTGAAAGCCCCAGTAATCGCACGCATCAACTTTCACATGAGGGCAAATCATAGATAGCGACTGCATGACGCCAACAGTCTGACAATTCGATATGACCAGCCACTTTTCTTTCACAGCGCTTCTCTTTGAAATAATGTTGAATGGCACCTACCTTGCAGCGGTCATCTTACATCAGAGGAAAATTATCTATTTTTCAAATAAATTAATGGTATGAAGCTGCTGCAATGCAATATAAGCGTTAATGGAAGCGGTTCCCCGCCGCATCGCCATTGACGCGTCCGACTCAGTCGGGCGAATTGATTCAATTTTCCTGAGGAACCCGGAGATGCGGATTCCGAATCATCCTCTTCTCCGCGATGCCGAGGAAACATTCGATGCCCGCGTTTTCGCAGCAAACGTGCAACGTTCCGCCCGGCCACGCTTGACGAACGATCGGAGGAATACGAGCATATTGCCCCCTTCGATCATCGGGTTTACCGCCTCCCCCTCAACACCCATCGCATGCATTCCGTAAGAGTGTCACAAACACCAGACGCTTCGGTTAAAATGCCGCGAACCGATTTTGCGCGACCTTTCTTGGGGGGAAAATGGATATCCGCAATGGAGCTATTGCGTCGCATAACAAAATCAATATCGGCTGCGGCTACGACAAGCGGCCGGACTATCTGAACGTCGACATGGACCCGACGTGCCAGCCCGACATCCTGATTACCGACAACAATTTGAGTGAGCTGCCGCGCAAGCAATTCAGCGAATTGCTCGCCAAGGACGTCATCGAGCACATTCCGCGCGCCGAGACGGCGAACGCGATTCTCGAATGGGCCGATCTCATCGCGCCGGGTGGCGCGCTCAACCTCGAGACATCGAGCATCCTGGGTGTCGCCGAACTGATCCGGCAGCATCAGAACTACGCCGATCAGGAGAAATTCACGAGCTTCCTGTTCGGCAATCAAGTCCACGCGGGCGACTTTCACTACACGGGCTTCACCGAATCGACGCTGAAGGCGCATGTCATCGCCGCCGGTTTCGAGATCGACGAATTCAAGCTCGTGGATCGCTGGCTCTTCGCCGTGCGCGCGTCGAAGCAGACGGACTGGACACGCCTGATCGAGACGACTGCCGGCGAACCCAACCGGGCATTCATCGACATCGCCTATCGCGAGATCCTGTTTCGCGAGCCTGAGGCGTTCTTCTTCGAAATCGACCTCGCCGCGCTCGACGGCGGCACGTACACGCGACGCGATTTCCTGAAGAAGCTCTACGCGAGCGAGGAGCGCCGTCTGCGCGTCGCGATGCGGCACGGTCTGTAGCCGCGCGCTTGCGCGCTCGCCGCGGCCCGCCGCGGCTTTTCTTTTGCCGCCCCGCATAAGACAATGAGCCGCCGTGCCGCCGCTCAATCCGCTTTTCATCGATGAAACGTTACGAAACGCTCGCCCGCGTGATGGCCGACGACATCCGGTCCGGCAACATCGCAGCCGGCGCGCGCATGCCGTCGCTGCGCCAGATGATCGCCCAGCATCGCGTCAGCCAGTCGACGGTGTTTCGTGCGTACTACCTGCTCGAGCAGTGGGGCTTGATCCGCGCGCGCGAACGCTCGGGCTACTACGTCGCGCAGGCGAGCGCCGGCGCGAACCCGGGCCGCGCGGCGCCGGCAGGCCGGCACACACGCGACGCCGCGCCCGTCGAATCGCGCAAGGTCGACATCAGCGATCTCGTGTTCTCCGTGCTGGAAGCCGCGACGCATCCGGGCATCGTGCCGCTCGGCTCCGCGTTTCCGTCGCCGCACCTGTTTCCGCTGCCGCGCCTCGCGAAATCGCTCGCGCAAGCAACGCGGCTCGTGAGCCCGTGGAGCACCGTCGTCGATCTGCCGCCCGGCAACGAGCAGTTGCGCCGCCAGATCGCGCTGCGCTACCTCGGCATCGGCGTATCGCAGCCGATCGACGAGATCGTCGTGACGAACGGCGCGCTCGAGGCGCTCAATCTCTGCCTGATGGCCGTCACGCGTCCCGGCGACGTGGTCGCCGTCGAGGCGCCCGGCTTCTATGCGGCGCTGCAGGCGATCGAGCGGCTCGACCTGCGCGCGGTCGAGATTCCGGTCGATCCGCGCACGGGCCTCGACCTCGACGCGCTCGCCGCGGCGCTTGATCGCCACGACGTGCGCGCGTGCTGGTTCATGACGAACTTCCAGAATCCGACGGGCGTCACGCTGCCGATCGACAAGAAAAAAGCGCTCGTCCATCTGCTCGCCACGCGCGAGGTGCCGCTGATCGAAGACGATGTCTACGGCGAGCTGCACCACGGGCCGGACTATCCGCTGCCCGCGCGCGCATTCGACAAGCACGGGCTCGTCATGCACTGCAGCTCGTTCTCGAAGACGCTCGCGCCCGGCTATCGGATCGGCTGGGCGTCGGCCGGCCGCTTCGCCGAAAAGGTGCAGCGGCTCAAGTTGATGACGACGCTGTCCGCGAGCATTCCCGCGCAGGCCGGCATCGCCGATTATCTCGAGCACGGCGGCTATGACCGGCATCTGCGCAAGCTGCGCGGCGCGCTGCGCGCCCAGATGGAACGGATGAACGATGCGCTGATGCGCCGCCTGCCGCCCGACGTGCACTGGACGCTGCCCGACGGCGGCTATTTCCTGTGGCTGGCGTTTCCCGACGCGATCGACGCGATGGAACTGCATCGCGAGGCGATCCGGCGCGGCGTCAGCGTTGCGCCGGGTCCGCTCTTCTCCGCCGCGCACGCGTTCGAGCGCTGCGTGCGGCTCAACTTCGGCCATCCGTGGAGCGCTAGCGTCGACGACGCGATCCGCATCGTCGGCGAGCTTGTCGCGCAGCCGTCCGTGCGCAAGCGGCGCTGACCGCCCGCGCACACGGTATCGGGCGCCCGTGCGGCGGGCCGGCCCCGCACTCAGTGCATCATCGTGGTCGCGATCTTCGCCATCGCAAACAGAAAGCCGCCGAAGCAGGCGGCGAGCATGACCGCCATCACCGGCACCCAGGGCAGCTTCACCGACGCGAGATCGGCCTGATGCTCGGCCCCCTTGCGCACGCCGAAGAAGCTCCACAGCACCATTCGCAACATTCGCAACATTCTCGCCAGACCCATCGCCATCCTCCACAATCGCGGCCAACCGAATCGAGCCGCTCGTCATGCGCACCACGATAGCCGCGCGCGTCGACCGATGAAAGCAGCAGTTCGCGCCTGTTTTCGCGCAGCAGCGCCACCGCTCGCCGCCGCTCGTCACCGCTCGTCACCGCTCGGCTGCCGCTTCAATGCCGCTGCGCCGCCTTCTCGCGAATCCCGCGCCTCGGCCACGCCTCCGCATCTGCTGCGCAAGATTCGCCCGAATCTGCTGCTTGTTTCGCGCAGCCGCGCTCCCTACTCTTTGAGACCTTCGCGCCGCCGCCGCGGCGCATCACGATCGACGCGCCTTGCCGCGCGTCCTGCCCACCGCATTTTTCAGCCATGTACCGATACACCGAGTTCGACAAGGCGTTCGTGCGCAGCCGCGCCGCCCAGTTTCGCGATCAGATCGAACGCTGGCAGCGAGGCGCGCTGACCGAGGACGCGTTCCGCCCGCTGCGGCTGCAGAACGGCTGGTACGTGCAGCGCCACGCACCGATGCTGCGCGTCGCGGTGCCGTACGGCGAGCTGTCGAGCGCGCAGATCCGCGTGCTCGCCCGCATCGCGCGCGACTACGACGTGCCGGACCCCGCGCTCCACCGCGCCGCATGCGATGCGCAAGCGCGGCTCGGCACCGTGCGCCTGCCGACGCGCACCGCGCACTTCACGACCCGCACGAACGTGCAGTTCAACTGGATTTCGCTGTCGAAGGCGGCCGACGTGATGGATCTCCTCGCGACCGTCGACATGCACGGCATCCAGACGAGCGGCAACTGCATCCGCAACATCTCGTGCGACGAGCGCGCGGGCGTCGCGCCCGACGAAATCGCCGATCCGCGGCCGTTCGCCGAAGTGATGCGCCAATGGACGACGCTGCATCCCGAATTCGCGTTCCTGCCGCGCAAGTTCAAGATCGCGATCACCGGCGCGGCCGAGGATCGCGCGGCGACCGACTGGCACGACGTCGGCCTGAAGCTCGTGCGCGACGCGGCGGGCGAGCTCGGCTTTCGCGTGAGCGTCGGCGGCGGCATGGGGCGCACGCCGATGACGGCGACGCTCCTGCGCGCATTCCTGCCGTGGCGGCACGTGATGAACTACATCGAGGCGCTCGTGCGCGTCTACAACCGCTACGGCCGCCGCGACAACAAGTACAAGGCGCGCATCAAGATCCTCGTGAAAACCGAAGGCCGGCGCTACATCGACGACGTCGACGAAGAGTTTCGGCAGATCGTCGAGCACGACGGCGGGCCGCACACGATTCCGCAGGCGGAATTCGATCGCGTGAGCGCGTCGTTCGTGCCGCCCGTGCTGCCGCGGCGATCGGTCGATGTCGATGTCGATGTCGATGTCGATGCCGCGCTCGCGCGCGTGCGAATGCTCGCCGACACCCTGCCGGCGTTCGCGCGCTGGCTCGAGCGCAACGTCGCGCAGCACAAGGATCCTGCGCTGCGGATCGTCACGCTGTCGTTCAAGCGCCCGCTCCAGGCGCCCGGCGACGCATCGCCCGAGCAGCTCGACACGCTCGCCCACCTCGTCGAGCGCTTCTCCGCCGGCGAGGCGCGCGTCACGCACGCGCAGAACGTCGTGCTGCCGTGGGTGCACGTCGGCGATCTGCATTCGCTGTGGAAAGCGGCGCGCGACGCGGGCCTCGCGAGCGCGAACGTGCGCCTCCTGACCGACATGATCGCGTGCCCCGGCGGCGACTTCTGCGCGCTCGCGAACGCGCGCTCGATCCCGATCGCCGACGCGATCGCCGAGCGCTTCGACGATCTCGACGAGCTGAACGACATCGGCGACGTCGACCTGCACATCAGCGGCTGCATCAACTCGTGCGGACACCATTACAGCGGCCATATCGGCATTCTCGGCGTCGACAAGGACGGCGACGAGTGGTACCAGGTGACGCTCGGCGGCTCCGACGGCACGGCAGCGAGCGGCCCCGCGCAGCCGGGCAAGGTGATCGGGCCATCGTTCTCGGCGGAGGAGATCGTCGACGTCGTCGACGCGATCGTCACGACCTATCTGCGCGTGCGGCGGCCCGAAGCGGGACGCCGCGAGCGCTTCATCGACGCGTACCGGCGCGTCGGCCCGGAACCCTTCAAGGCGGCCGCGAACGCGGCGCGCCATCTCGCGACGAGCGCCGCATGAATCCGCAGAACCGCCTCCGCTTGCTGACCGCGAGCGCCCACGACGAAGAGACGCGCGCCGCGCCGGCGAGCGGCGACGCGACGCTCGCCGTGTCGAACGACGAGGATCTGACGCCGCTCGCGGCGCGCATCGCGCACGCGACGCGCATCGACCTGCATTTTCCGGCGTTCACCGACGGTCGCGCATACAGCCAGGCGTATCTGCTGCGCAAGCGCTTCGGCTTCACGGGCGACCTGCGCGCGACGGGCGACGTGCTGATCGATCAATTGCTTCAGATGGAGCGGATGGGCTTTTCGAGCGCAGTGCTCGCCGACGACGCCGACGCCGACGCCGCGCGGCGGCAGCTCGAACGGTTTGCCGGGTTCTATCAGCGCGGCGTATCGGCGCAAGCAAACGCGCATTCGTGCGCGACGGATGGCGCTGCGCCGGATCGCGCGAACGGATAACGAAATCCGCGCCGATGAAAACGCCCGGCCTCCGGCGCATTCGGCCGATTCGCCGCCGGCAAGCGACGGCCGTGTCCGGATCGTCGACAACACCGCGGGGGCCGCCGGATTGAACGCGGCGCCCGTTGCGGAGCGACTGCCCGTCGTGCGCAGAACGATGCGGGCACAGCGCCTGCATATGGGCCCCGCGTCGCGCCGTCAGTCGCGGCGAATTCGCGCGGCGGACGTGCGTCGGTTCCGATGAACCGGCGTCGCGCCTTGCGTGCCGCGGCGCGATCATTCGCTTCGAAAGGCATGCGAAAGAACGGCGCGTGCCGGTTACGATCGCGGCTTCATGCTGCCGCGCACCAAGAAAAACTATAATAGTCGGCTCGCCATGCCACATCGCGTCGGCTGACACGGCGCGCGGAAGGCCGCGCGGATCGCCGCTCCGATTCGCTCGCGCGCCCGCGCCGATCGGCAGCGTCGAGCCCGGGCGTCTTGCCCGGGCCGGGTCGCACGGCACGTGGCCGGCCCCTTTGAATTACACCATGCACAACCGATTCCGACCGTTCCTCGTCCCGTCCGCCGTTGCGATCGCGACCGTGCTGTCTGCCTGCTCGTCCGCACCCAAGCCCTTGTATCAACAGGAGCAGTTCGACGCGACCGCGAGCCCGTATGCGCGCACGTTCCACGAAAAATCGGCCTTGACGTGCGAAGCCGCGCGCCGCGCGCTGCTGAGCCAGGGCTACATGGCGAGCGCGACGCGCCCGGATGCGGTCGACGGCAGCAAGAACTTCCAGCCGAGCAACGACTCGCACGTCGTCATCGAATTTCACGTCGTCTGCGCGGACGCCGACATCGACGGCGCGTCGAGCATCGCCTACGTGAACGCCGTGCAGGACCGCTACTCGCTGAAGAAGAGCAACACGTCGGCGAGCGTCGGCCTGAGCGTGTTCGGCTCACTGTCGCTGCCGATCGGCTCGAGCGACGACGCGATGGTCAAGATCGCAAGCGAGACCATTCCCGCCGGCGTGTTCTACGAGCGCTTCTTCAATCTCGTCGACCACTTCCTGAAGATCGATCCGACGCGGCGCGACAAGGCCGCGGTCAAGGCGGCCGAAAAGGAACGCGTCGCGCCGCTGCCGGAGCCGGCGGAGACGGCCGAAGGCGCGCCGATGAAACTGAAGACGCCGGCCGTGCCGACACCGCCGGCGGAGCCCGTGCATCCCGCTTCCGAGGGGGCGTCGACGGCAGCGTCGATGCCAGCTGCGGCGTCGGCTCCCGCGACGGCATCCGTGCGCGCGCCGAAGTCCGCGCAGGCGCCCGCTTCCACGCCTGCGGCAACGTCGGCTCCGACGTCCGCGCCGACCACGGCTTCGGCTCCGGCGTCTGCTTCCGCGCCTGCCGCAGCCTCAGCTCCGACGTCTGCGCCCGCGCCGGTATCGGCTCCTGCGCCGGCGTCCGCACCTGCCCCCGCGCCTACCACGCCCCCTTCGTCGTCGATCACGCCATCGGTGACGCCCGTGGTGTCGTCGTCTCAATCGGCGAAGCTGTCGGCATCGGCGTCGCCGATCGCGCCGTCGACCACGTCGACCAACGCGCCCGTCCCGGCAGAGTCGGCGCAGACGGAGGCCGCCACGCCGACAGCGGCGGGGGGCGGGGGGCCCGCCCCCACACCCCGCCCTGAACCCCCTCCCACCCCGTCAGCAGATCCGGCACCAGCGCGACCGGAACCCGCAAGCCGTACTGCAGCCCCACCTGCATCGCGTTGCGCGCGCCGTAATACCGCCGCTGCCACGAATGGTGCATCGCGCTCAGCTCGAACGGCCCCACCCGGTGCCGCCGGCGCGCGCCGATCCGG
>NZ_LOVS01000182.1:0-8067 GCF_001523835.1 Burkholderia sp. ABCPW 14
CTGGCGGATCAGACGCCGGATGAGGCATACTTCGCGACGCTGCCTGCGATCAAATCGGCAGCATGATTGCCTCGGACGTTCCACTTAAAAATCTCAGAAAACTGTCCGAACGAGCGAAGCCACCTCTCTCACGGCGAACAACAACCCCCAGCAAGCAGACGTGGACCGCGCTTACGCTGACTTTACGAACCAGCTCATTCGACCCGCGAACATGACCACGGAGGCGTATCAGCGCGGGCTCCGCGACATCACGCTCAGCAATGCGCGTAGCGGACACTGGCAGGCGGTGCGCGCTGTTAGGGCGATGCCTGAATACCAGTCCATGCCGACTGACATGAAGGACAACCTCGAAGTACAGATTCCGCGACTGGAGCACGAGTCCTCATTGAAGAACCCGGCAGCGAGGAACCTGTTCACATCGCGAGCGGATCTCCGGTGGAGTCTGCAACATGGCACGACAGGAATGGACTCGTCTCCGGAAGGGCACGCGAAACTTGATGCCGCGATGGACTCGATGGAGGACTCGAACCGGAAGCTAAACGGCGATGCTACCGCGATGTACGACAACGAACAGCGGGCGCAGATGCACAAGATGCTCGACGCGGGGAACGCCAATATTCTGGCGCAGTACCAGAAGGCGCAGTTGAAGCAGTTGAACTACGATCAGTCGATTGAGCTTGTGATGAAGGCTGTTAACGGCTCGTCGCCAGCGGCCCTGACGGGCTTGCCGCTCCCGGATGGTGCGAAGGCGCAAGCTGTAGAC
The DNA here is from genome assembly GCF_001523835.1 of Burkholderia sp. ABCPW 14. Lineage (NCBI taxonomy): Bacteria > Pseudomonadati > Pseudomonadota > Betaproteobacteria > Burkholderiales > Burkholderiaceae > Burkholderia > Burkholderia sp. ABCPW 14. Next base: position 764 of record NZ_LOVS01000182.1, read on the forward strand.
ACCATGTTCCAACAGGCTACCGGCACGCAGTTCGCGAATCATCCGGACGCACAGGCTAACCTGTTCGATAAGCTGAGCACGGTTGCCTATGATTCGTCGCTCCAATCCCCGATGCTCAAGCAAGTGTTGACCCAGCAAATGAACCTCATGCTGAATGGAGACGCGCCGCTTACCCCGGACATGGCGCAGGCATTGCAGTACGCGGACGCGTTGCGGCGAGGGACCGGGGGCGAAGGGGCAGTGATGGCGTACATGGGCGACTCGATGGGGCCGAAGGTGATTGCGTTGTTGAACAGCGGGTACAAGCTGGATGATCCTTTGCAACTCAAGACAGCCCGGCACCTAATCAGCCGGGGCGCAGGGGCAGTCGCTACGGCGCAGGAGGTACAGGATGCGAAGCGCGCTGTGGCGAGCGCTTCGCCGGGGTGGTTCAAACGCATGATTCCGCTGTGGGGCGGGGATGGTGAGCTAACACCATACAACCTGACGGACGGCAACAAGCGGCAGCTTGCCGCACATATCGCGCCACTCATCGCGCAGTACAAGAAAGCATACGCATACGACGACGACACAGCGGCACGTACCGCGCTGTTGCAAGTGGTGGCGAATGCGGACCTTGTGCCCGGCGCAGTTGTCTTGAACAACCGAGCCTTCGGCGCGCGCCCGTTCTACGAGATGGTGAATCGGGAGTTCCCCGGCGCAGTGGGGCGGCAGGGGCAGGAGAACTATCAGGCGGCGTTGAAGTGGGCGATCGAGACGCAGGCGGGGCCGCTGGAGCCGGAGATTACCGGGGATGCTACTGATGTAGGCATGGCGCTGACGCCGTTCAGTTCACGCAGTAAAGCGGCCGCGATGGAGTACCCGTATTGGCAAGTAACGTCCGGCGAGAACCTTGGTAACGGCTTCATGTCCTTGTTCCTGACGAATCGACAAGGGCATCAGCAAATGATTAACATCGACGCGAAGGTGGTCGCCCAACGTATGCGGGATACCTTTGGCAACAAGCCGGAACACGTCGACCCGGACATTGGGCTTTCGAGCAAGAACGCTTGGGGCTGGGCTTACTAAGCGTGCAGCAGCGCGGTAGCAGGCAGGTGGCACCCGTGAGGGTGTCGCTTGTCGCACCGGTCACTCGTTTCTGTATCTGTTGGCGCGGGCGTCAGCCGAGCGAGGCGAAGCCGACGCGAGCCGCGCTTGCTATCCGTCGGTACGCTGGATACCCTATCGGACCCGACTTTACGCTGCGCGGCAGTGGGAACCCGATTCGAAACTGGAGAATGAGTGGTGCTCGTAAGGAGTACGTGGCGACGGAAGCGCCCGAGATTCGGATTGACAACCGCCTCGGCGATTAGGTGGGCGGCGCTATGTCGCAATCGGGTTGGCGATGGCTCGGCTTCGCGCAACGGCAAACTGACCTCTAGCGCTATTCAACACAAGGCAGCTGGACTTCCTCGGCTGAGCTGCTCAAGGTTGGTGCGGGCGATCCGGTAGCAGTCTATCCGCGCTTGCCACAAGCCGCCGTAGCTCGTGCGTTAATTGCTCGATGGTCAGCGGCGTTACAGCTGGATCGGCTGGGCCGTCCAGCCGCCGTGCTACGTCGTCAAGTTGCAGGTGAGTGTACCGTTCGAGCATCGCCCATGTTTTATGACCGGTAATGCGGGCTACTTCCGGCACGGTCAGCCCGCGCTCGAAGAATCGCGAGGTCGCCTCATGACGCAGATCGTGGAAGCGGAAGTTGTCGAGGCATGCGCGCCGTGTGGCGCGGATGAAGGCGCGCTTCACTGCCTCCGCCGTTACGCCCGCAAACACTGCGCCGGCACCGTTCCCGCGTCTGTTGAGAGTTGCAAGTATCTCGATGGCACGCGAAGACAGGGGCACGCCGCGAGCTGTTCTGTTCTTCGTCATGGGCAGATAGGCGCAGCGTCCGGACAAGCGGATGCGCTGCCAATCGAGGCTGACAAGCTCGGATTGCCGCATTGCTGTTTCGAGGGCAAGTTCAACTACCGGGCGCAGGTACGGAGCGCGGGCATCATCACACGCGGAGAGTAGTGCGGCTTGTTCCCCCAGCTTCAAGCGTCGATCCCGTGGCGGTGCCTCTGCGGGACGACGTACTGCGCGGAACGGATTCTCTGTCAGCGGTGCAGACCATTCCTCAATACCGATTTTGACGACGTGCGCGAGCAACGTCATATCCCGCCTGACTGTCGATCCGCTGACCGTCAGCAGGCGAGTGTCGCGCCATTCTGCTACGCGTGGGCGGTCGAGGTTGAGGATCGGGCAGTCCGCTATCGCATGCTTGAGAAGGCCGTTCATGCGGATTGCTTCTTGGTCGGCGGCGCGCTTGCCGGGCGTAACGGTCGTGAGGTAGCGTCGCATCAGATCGCCCAGCGTGCGGTACTGGACTTCACACTCAGCGGCGATTCGCTGGCGCTCGGTTTCCATCTTCGACGCGTGGATGCGGTGGTGGATGAATGCCTCTTGCTCGGCAATCCATGTCTCGGCGTCTGTCCTGTCTTGGAACGCGCGGGAGAGCGTCGGGAAACCCTTGACGCGGATTGTTGCTTGAAGGCGTATGCCGCTGCGGCGGGAGCGTGATTGGATAGTGCCCATGCCTGTTCTCCATTTGAGGTTGTAGGCGCGGGCAGTCATGCTGACTTTGCTCGGGACGACCACTATGCCGCCCGAGTGTTGCTGTTTCGTGGCAGGGCTAACCCAGTTTCTTCGCCAAGTCCTCGGCCCGGAGGTGCGTGTACCGCTGTAGCATGCTCAGAGTTTTATGGCCCGTGATGCTGGCTACCTCCATCGGATTGAGACCTTTCTCGAATAGGCGGCTTGTCGCTTCGTGCCGGAGGTCGTGGAAGCGCAGGCCGTCAATGTTCGCCCTGCTACGGGCTCGGCGGTATGCGCACTTGATTGCATCAACCGTCAGGCCGGGGAATACTGGGCCAATTCGGTCGGCAGTGACCTGAGCAAGCGCGTCCACAGCGCGGGAGGATAGGGCTACGGTTCGCTCTTCGTCGTTCTTGGAATCGGGTAGCCAGAGGACTCGGCGGTCAAGATTGATGTTCGCCCACTCGATGCCTACGATTTCACTTCGTCGCATCCCGGTTTCGATTGCGAGGAGTACGGCGGGGTAGAGATGCTTATTGCGGGCTCGCTTGCATTCATACAGAAGCAGCGATTCTTCGCCGCCCTCGGTGCGTCGGTTGCGTGGCTTGTTGTGCTTCGGTCGTCGGATGCGGCTTACCGGATTGGCAGGCAGGTGGATCGCCCATTCGATCATCGCCGTCGAGAACACATGCGACAGCAGATTTAGCTCCCGGTTGACCGTGCTTCCGCTGACCGACTGTCGGCGCTCGTCGCGCCATTCAGCCAGCACGGCGGGCGATACGTTAGCGGCTGCGTACTGGCATAGAGGCCACGCCAGCATGGACCGGATGCGCTTGACTTCCTGCTCGCCGCTTTTCTTGGTCGGGGATACGCGCTCAGCGTAGCGCTGTAGGAGGTCGCCTAGGGTAGTTGCTCGCGCAGCGGCGGTGTCCACGAACGTCCCTCGGCGCATTTCGGCTTCAATGGACTGCGCCCAGTTCTCCGCTTCTGCCTTGGTCGGGAATGATTTGGATTGGACGGGGAACCCCTTGAGCCGTACCTTTGCTTGCCAACGATGCTCGGGGGAGTGGGTGTCGCGACGAGTGATGGTCGCCATGTGAAAACGCCTCCTAGGTGTCCCCGGAGTGTCCCGAGAGCAAACTAGGAGGCGTTTAAGCACTGGCTAAGTGCTTGAATTCTTTGGTGGGCGGTACTGGGATCGAACCAGTGACCCCTGCCGTGTGAAGGCAGTGCTCTACCGCTGAGCTAACCGCCCAAAGAACTTTGAATTATGTCAGAGCTTTTTCGTTTCGTAAAGCACTTTTTAAACATAACCCACCTGGCGGGTGCGGACCGCGCATCGCCCGGCCCGGGGCGGAATTCTACAGGCAACCGGGTACTTTTATCCAGTGTTTGTTCGACACGGCGAGCGCCGTTACTTCGCCGCACCGCGCAGCCGCCGAATCTCGTCGTCCAGATACGTGCCGAACCGCTCGGCGACTGGCTCCCGCTCGTCCGCCCGCCGCAGCCGCAGCGTGTGCGATTCGAGCGCGCCGCCGTCGAGCGGCAAGTAGCGCAGCCGCTCGCTGCGCACCTGGCGCAGCACGCTCGGCACGAGCGCGACGCCCATCTCGAACTCGACCATCGTCAGCACCGTCTGCCACAAGCGCGCCTCGTGCCGGATCTCCGGACTGAAGCCGGCGCTCACGCACTGCGCGATGATGAGGTCGTGGTAGTGGGGCGCCGCGTCGCGCGGGAACAGGATGAACGGCTCGTGCGCGAGCGCCGCGAGATCGACGCGCTTGCGTCGCGCAAGCCGGTGCGCGGCAGGCAGGCAGCAGAGGAACGGCTCGGAGAAGATCGTGTCGGCGGCGATCTCGGGCGGGAACGTGCCCCAGTGTGCGTAGCCGACGTCGATATGTGCGCGCAGAATCGCCTGCACCTGCTCGTGCGTGTTCATCTCCTTCAGCACGACCTCGACGTTCGGATAGTCCGTCTCGAAGCGCCGCACCGCGGACGGCAGCCCACGGTACAGCATCGAATTGACGAAGCCGATCCGCAGCCGCCCCGCGAGCCCCGACGCCGACCGAATCGTCAGACGTTGCGCCTCCTGCGCCTGCAGCAGCAGCCGGCGCGCCTCGCCGAGCAGCACTTCGCCCGCGTTCGTCAGTGCGACCGACTTGCTCGTGCGCGCGAACAGCTGCACGCCGAGCTCGTTCTCGAACTTGCGGATGTCGAAGCTGAGCGCCGGCTGCGAGATGAAGAGCCGTTTCGCGGCTCGGCCGAAATGCAGTTCTTCCGCGACGGCGACGAAATAGCGCAATTGCTTCAGGTCCATCTCGTCTCCGTTCGCGTCGATCGATAAGCAACGCTTATCGTACTGGATAAATCCTGTATTGGACGGCTATCGACCGGAGTTCTACGCTCATCGGACCAGGAGACAAGCGATGAACATGATGAAAGAAGCCGTTGAAGCGAACGCGCCCGCGGCGGGCGCCGCCAACATCCCCGACTCGCGGGGCATCAACTTTTTCACGAGCGATCCCGATTGCGCGGCGTTGCTGCGGTTGCATCTCGGCGACGCGCGCTATCGCGCGCTCGAACCCGAATTGCGCACGCTCGGCTTGCGTGCGTCCGACGAGCTCGACCGCCTCGCGTCGCGCGCCGACAAGAATCCGCCCGTGCTCCATCCGCGCACCCGTCGCGGCGAGCCGCTCGAATCGATCGACAAGCATCCGGACTACGTCGCGCTCGAGCGCGTCGCGTATTCGGAACTCGGCCTCGCGGCGATGAGCCATCGCAGCGAGGCGCCGCCGCCGCTCGTCAAGTACGCGTTGACGTTCCTGTTCGTCCAGGCCGAGTTCGGCCTCTGCTGTCCCGTCAGCATGACCGATTCGCTGACGCGCACGCTGCGCCGCTTCGGCTCGCGCGAGCTCGTCGAGCGTTTCCTGCCGCGGCTCGCGTCGCGCGATTTCGACGTGCTGTACCAGGGCGCGATGTTCATGACCGAGCAGGCGGCGGGCTCCGACGTCGGCCGGATCGCGACGCGCGCGGTGCGCGAGACGGCCGACGACGGCGCGACGACGTGGCGTCTGTACGGCGACAAATGGTTCTGCTCGAACGCGGATGCCGATCTCGCGATGGTGTTCGCGCGGCCCGAAGGCGCGCCCGACGGCGTCAAGGGTCTCGCGTTGTTCCTGTTGCCGAAGACGCTCGCCGATGGCTCGCGCAACCGCTATCGGATCATGCGTCTGAAGGACAAGCTCGGCAGCCGCTCGATGGCGAGCGGCGAGATCACGCTCGACGGCGCCGAAGCCTATCTGATCGGCGAGATCGGGCGCGGCTTTCATCAGATGGCGGACATGATCAACATGTCGCGGCTGTCGAACGGCGTGCGCGCGGCGGGGCTGATGCGCCGCGCGACGACGGAGGCGCTGCACGTCGCGCGCCATCGCGAAGCGTTCGGCCGCAAGCTGATCGACATGCCGCTGATGCAGCGTCAGCTCGTCAAGATGCTCGTGCCGACCGAGCAGGCGAGGTCGCTTTTCATGCAGATCGCGCGGTTGCTCGCGAAGGCCGATACGGGCGATGAGCAGGCGGCCGGCTGCGTGCGCATCCTGACGCCGCTCATCAAGTTCCGCGCGTGCCGCGATGCGCGCCGCGTCGCCGGCGACGCGATGGAGGTGCGCGGCGGCACGGGCTACATCGAGGAGTGGAGCGACGCGCGTGTGTTGCGCGACGCGCATCTCGGTTCGATCTGGGAGGGCACGAGCAACATCGTCGCGCTCGACGTCGCGCGGGCGGTCAAGCGCGAAGGCGCGCTCGCGCCGCTGCGTGCGTTCCTGCTCGACCTGCTCGATGCGGCGCGGCTGCCCGGCGCGAGTGTTGAGCGTCTGCGCCGCGCGCTCGATCGCGCGAGCGATGCGATCGAGCGCGTCGCGCAAGCGGGCGACGACGCGCTCGTGCGGCAGGCGGCGTCCGCGCTCTATCACGCGACGACCGCGATCCTGCTCGCGAGCGAAGGGATGTGGCTTGCGCCCGATTATCGGCGGCTCGCGCTCGCGCATCTCGTGCTGCGCTACAAGCTGTCGCCGGTCGATCCGCTTGCACCTTCGCGTGCCGATGTCGACGCCGATGCGTTTGCGGCCCTGCTGCACGATCGGCCGGTCGCGCTCGACGACGCGCTGCGGCTGCTCGACGATGCGTCGGGAGACGTGGCATGAGCGGCGATGCGAAGCAAGGCGATGCGAAGCAATTTCGCGCGGCGCGTGGGGCGCAGACTGGTGCCGCCGCGGCTCGCGTGATCGATGGGGCGCGCACCTCTGGCGTTGCCGGTGAGACGCGGAATACGGCCAACGCATCGCATTCGGCATCCGTGTCTCGCGCGTCGCACGCGGCGTATGGGTCGATTGAGTCAGACGCCGCGAATACCTCGCATACGGCGAACACGGCGAACACGGCGAACACGGCAAACACGGCAAACACGGCAAACACGGCAAACACGGCAAACACGGCAAACACGGCAAACACGGCAAACACGGCAAACACGGCAAACACCGCAAACACCGCAAACACCGCAAACACCGCAAACACCGCAAACACCGCAAACACCGCAAACACCGCAAACACCGCAAACACCGCAAACACCGCAAACACCACACCCGCCGACACCACAGCCCACGCCGCGCACACCGCGCCCGCCGCCCCGTGCACGC
>NZ_LOVS01000183.1:0-607 GCF_001523835.1 Burkholderia sp. ABCPW 14
GCCGTTGCCAATACGTTGAACACCAGGCCCCGGAAAACGCTCGGCTGGAAGACGCCGGCTGAAGCTCTGGACGAGTACCTGAAATCCGTTCAAAAATGCGGTGTTGCGACGACCGGTTGAATCCGCCTTGCGATCCTCTGTCGGAGTGGTGGATCAAGGTTCCATCGCCTCCCGGCCGGCGAGCGTACAGCGCCTGTTCAAGTGCATCCAGAACGAAGTCCGTGGTCATGGAAGAACTGACGCGCCAGCCGACGATGCGGCGGGCGAACACGTCCACCACGAAGGCCACGTACAGCCAGCCCTGCCACGTCGAAACATAGGTGAAATCAGAAACCCACAACTGATTCGGTCGGTTAGCCGTGAACTGCCGATTCACCCGGTCCAGCGGACGCGGTACGGCGGCATCGGGAATCGTCGTCCGGACTCGCTTACCGCGAACGGCACCGCGCAGACCCAGCCGTTTCATCAGCCGTTCCACCGTTGTCGATGGCGGTCAAAATCCGCGCTTTTCCGGCGGCGTCACGTAACGGCGGCATGACACAAGTTTCAAAATCGACGTTGCAGGAGCGACGAACCTGTCGGAAGCGGGATATTGACGCGGGGCGCG
>NZ_LOVS01000184.1:0-6721 GCF_001523835.1 Burkholderia sp. ABCPW 14
TGACCACAATTCGTCGTCTACAAGTTCTTTAGGCATCGCTTCCTGTCAGGCAAAACAAGACAGGAAGTTAACACCAAGTCGGAAAAGTTAACAGACCCGAAACTTAATTTCGCAACAGCTTCTTAGAAGCATTCGTAGCCGCATCCGCAGTCTTGGCCCCCTCTGCAATAGTCCCTTCAGTCTGAAGCACTTTCCCAGTAGCCGCAGCAGTTTTACTCAGCTCAGCCCCTTCAGCAGCACCAACCTTACCTAAGGCCGCTACACCTCTAATCCCGCCCTTGACTAATCCAGCCCCTCCAGCAGCGAGCGACACCGCCGTCGCAATCTTGTCACCACCGGCCTGGGCTGCATTACTCATCTTGAACTTGGGTAGCTCGATAGAGTCAGCGCTTGCCTTAACCTCCTGTGCCCCTTGCGTCAGCGCCTCGGCAGACTGCGTTTGCCCGAACACGCTTTGCATCGCAGCGGCTTGCTCCATTTCACCTGCGGTTTGGAGCGTACTACCTTTGATCAGCATTTCCCCGATGTCGGACGGGATATTGGCAATCCCCTTGACCGCCCCTTTGGTCGCCTCCCAGGGCTGATCTGCAGCCTCACTAAGTTCGTGTTTCGTGTTACCCCACCATTTGGAGAACCAACCCTCCTCCTCTGGTGTTTCCGCCTTCACTGGCGGATTGGCAGACGATGCGGGAGCGCTCGACATGATCGCCTGACCGTACAGTCTGCCGACAGTGTTGCCTTTATCGCCCACGATGCTCTCCCCGACTCACTTTCGGCTCATTTGCTCTCGGACCTTCGCCGGCGGATCGGGCGGGAATTTCGCCCCCTTCTCGATCATCAGTGTGCGCAGGTTCTCGAATTTTTCCAGGCGCTCCTTTCCTTCGGGCGACAAGCCGGGCGCCGGCGGCGTTTGAGTCGTTCTAACCGGCTGCCCAGCCTTGTCAAGCGAGATATCTGTGACCGATGCTTGCTTGGCCTCCGGTTGTAATGCGTCAATGTCCCTCTGTACCGAGTAGGCCACGCTCACGCCATTCGTCGTATGTGCGTTCACGTCAGCGCCATGCTCAACCAGAAAAATCGCAATGTCCGGCTTGCCGACGTCGAGCGAGGAATCCAGTGCTGTCCCGCCAATGCTGTCGCGATGATTGATGTTCGCGTGATGTTCGACCAGCAGCTTCACCCGCTCCATCGCGCCATTGCCTTCCATAGCTCGCTGCAACAGACTCGTGCCGTCGCTATCGACCATGTCCGGCGACAAGCCGCCATCGAGCATCGCTTTCAGATAACGAGGATCTTCATTGGTGATCGCGAAGTACATCGCACTACCCAAGCCTTCCGCGATCTGGGTGTCCGGCTTGGAGCCGTGCGCGATCAGTTCGCTAATCGCAGGAAAATTCTTAGCCGAGATCGCGAACCAGAGCAACGTCATCTCTTGTCGCCCAGGCTTGTTCACGTCAAGCCCGGACAACACCGATTTCAGTTGAGCAGTATCGCCATCGCTGATTGCCTTGGCAGCAGACAGATAACTGCCGTCAAAATACTTGCTGGGTGAATTCGCACTCATATTGCATCCACTTGCAATGATTGTTAGTGCAGAGGCAATGACTACCGCCATCGACCTCCAACGTAGCCGGTGCTTTGCGCTTCTTGTCGCTGACGTTGTCAGGTTGGTTGTCAAGGCCGAATCTCCTGAGCGATCGCAGCCTGATCGGCGGTCTTTTGCGCTTCGATTCCGTCGATGACCTGATTCATGCCATGTCGCGCCACTGCGCCGCCGGTTCCTGGAAGGATGTGCGGCGTGCCAACAGCTGTCGGCATCATGCCGTTACTGCCCTCCTGGACTTTCGTCAGAATCTCCCCCTCCACCCGGTATGCCTGAATATCGGATGCAACCGGCGTCCCGCCATAGCGTGCAACCGTCGCGGGATTGAGGCCTGCCGAGTTGAACGTCGTTGCGGCCAACCCACTCGCGCGAGATGCCGCCGAACCCATGCCGCCGCCTAGCGAATGCCCCACAATGTCGACGTCAGTTCCGCTGTTCTGAAGCGCTCGACCGATCTTGACTGCACGATCGTAATAGGCCGAGTTCTTGTTCGCCCCTTGGGCCAAGTTATTGGCCCAGTCGGACCACTTGTACTTGTCTGTCCCCTGAAAAACCACTTGCGTCTTGAAGTCGTTCCCGAAAACTGCGGGATCGGGTTCATAGACCTGCGCACGAAAGTTAGTGCCCGGTATTGAAAAATCGTTGGGCTTCAACTTGAATTGGGCCAGCTTTGCGGGATCGCTGCTAACGTTCGTCCATCCCTCCGGCGCCGCCTGCCCCGGGTGGTAAACGTTCTCTGCCAAGCGCGCCTTTTCGACCGCCGTATTGTTTTGCTCGAAGCGATCTGCTGCCGCTTCGAGCTTGCTCCGTTCCTGCCCCGGTGGCATCGAAGCAGCCTTCTCCCGCGCCTCGGCGATTTGCGCCTTTCGACCTCGCCAACGGGCAGCCTTTGCGTCCTTTCCAACGTAATTGCCATTCATCCAGAACTGGTCGCTGTGGCGCACGACCATCTTGCTTTCGACCCGGACGGTCTTGCTATGGTCGATCGGCCAACACTTCGCACCCACGGTTCCGCTTTCGACTCCATCCGCCACACCGGCCTGATCACCGATCGTATCCGGCGCGAAACTCGAATCAAACCGAACGATCGGATTCCCGTTTGCAAATACCGTCTTCGACGTCATCTGGCTATCGCCAAGGCTCGCCGTAACCGGATACGGAACGGGTGGTGTGCCGCTCCCCATTGGGGTTTTGCACACGTCGGGCATCATCGACACAATGGTCCACTGGCCGTCCTTCCGGGCCATTACGTTGTCTGCCACGTGTCCTCCGGTTCACTCGTTGTTTCCTGGGCCCGCATGCGCAGCAGAGGCGCATGTCGATCGAGTTCAAAACGTGCCTCGCAGACCCGCACAGCCGGCTGCAACGGAAAAACCGTTCTCCACGTTACTGATACGCGCATTTCCTCGGTATCGATCAATATCGTGTCCAGCTTCATTTCGACTGGCACAATTTCACCATCCTTGAAACGGAGCGCTACCAGGGCGCGATGACCTGGAAGGTGTGCGCGCAGAAATCCTGTTCGCGTATGCTCCGGCGCCGCTAGATTAGCAAGCTCAAAAGCCGGCCCTGGTGCAGGCCAAGCAATCTGCTGGTCTGCCGGCGCACCATTCCAGTAATGGAAGTCATGATCCACAGGGTGGTACGGCCACCTTGTCTTATGCCACGTGTCATCGTAAGTCCCGGCCAACTGCAGACGCGGCGTCCAGGCGCGACCTACAACGCCCAAACCGGCCGGCGTCGCGGCGTAGCTAGTCGCGACGTCTTTCATTTGCGTGGAATCCAGCGCCGGAGTCGAATGCTCAACGACATCGAGACTGGCCGTCGGGATGTCCCATGCTTCAATCTGCGGCGCCGGGATCTCGGAAATCTTCGACCGCGGTATGAGCGTCGATGAGGCGCACGGTGAGGCTACAACCGATTTGTGGGTCGCTCGGTCGAGGAATCGCTTCTCCACCCAGCCGCGACCGAGTGGGTTGGTAAAGCAGACCTCGTTCAATTCAAGCTCAGCACTCGCTCCCGTTTCCCCTGCCGCGAGCATGACGCGGCTCGCTCCGCCATATGCCTGTTCCCAGCGGACAGGCACAGCCACCGCAGGCTCAGGATCACCGAGTTTCCATCCACGCCAGCCTTTGGTAAAAGAGCGTGCCCCAGTTACTCGAAGCCCTTTGTCGACGACCATATTGCCATCATCGAAAACTCGCACTCGAACGGGCCACGATGCTGCTGGCACGCCATGCGGCGCGTGTGCGGTTGCACGAACCAAAACGTCGCACTTGGGCTTGAAGGGCGCGAGATCGCTTTCCCGCTTCACGCTGCTCGTGCCCGTCTCCCCTTCGTACTCGTCGGCCATCACCAACGGGACTGCCTTATCGCCTTCCAGCAGCACGCAACGGTGCGTATCGCCTTCTGCGTCACGTGACTGCACCGGCTCAAGCCGGTACACCGCCTTGAGTGCAACCACGTGAATCTCGTTGCCGGGCACGTCGACGGCGCTGTATGCCATCGCATGCAATGGCGTGAGGTTACGAAACTCCATCGCCGTCGCGCTCAGTTCAAGTCGACGGTCTTGCCGTCCACCTTCACCGCATCCGAACCGAGAATGTCGATGCTCGTCCCGCTGATCGTAATGTGGCCGCTGCTTTCGAGAACGATCGACGCCTTCCCGGTTCGCAGCTCAATGCGATCACCAGCGGTAACCGTGTAAGTCTTGCCGACCATCGTGGTTTTCGACAGTCCCACTTCCTCAGCGCTGGCAAGGCCGGCCGCCGTGTTGATCGCGCCAGCTACCGTCACCGTATACGCGCCGCCAACAGTCAGAGCTTTTGCGAGTCCGACCGTTTCGGTAGCCGTGAGCGCAATCAGGACGTTCTCCATGCCCTTGATTGTCTCGTCCCGATTACCACCTACCGTCAACGTTTCGTTGTTGCCAACGGTTTCGGTACGATCCACGCCAATGTTGATGGTTTCGTTGTTGTCGACCGTTTCCGTACGATCATGGCCGACGTGCACCGTTTCGTCATGGTCGATGTTCTTGCTGCGATCGTTGCCGACCCAGTGCGACTCGTCGTGCTCAACCTCGATGCGCTGATCCTTCTCAGCGTGCAGCCAAACCTCCTCAGCGCCCTTCTTATCCTCGAAGCGAATCGCGTTGGCCGTGTTGACGTTACCGGTCTTAGTCGAGCGCGTCAGAATCCCGCTCTGCGTCGCGTTCGCGGGCAGTCCCCACGGCGGCATGTTCCCCGAGTTGTAAACGCTCGAGATAATTAGAGGGCGATCAGGATTTCCGTCCAGGAAAATTACGACCACCTCGTCACCGATACGTGGAATCTGAATCATCCCGAACCCGCGTCCGGCCCATGGCTGCCCGGCACGAACCCAGCACGAACTGCCTTGATTGCGCTCGCCAAGGCGGTCCCAATGGAATTGCACCTTCACACGGCCCAGGTTATCCGTATAGATTTCCTCGCCTTCCGGCCCCACGACGATCGCGGTTTGCGGTCCGATGATCGACGGCCGCTCAATCGTGAAGGCCGGGCGATACGGGATCTTCTTGCGGATACACGTGAAACTGCAACGGTAGGTCGCAGCGCCCTCGCCGGCCTGATAGTTGTTCGTGCCGCTGTGCGTCACCGACGTGATCAGAAACTGGCGATCCTCCGGTTTCGCATTATCGTGGTCGTAGTGATCGTCCAGTTCGAAGTACCGGCACGGCGACAATCGCCGGCTAGTGCTCGTTCCGACGAAGACCTTGCTGTTGGCCGCAAGCGCCTGCGTCCTGAAGCGCGTCAACTCCTCTCCTCGGTCGCTGTCGGCAAAGCCGTGCTCCCCCAGGTAGTCGTAGACCTCGTACGACGGCACTTCGCCCTGATTGACCTCAGTGCCCCCCGATACAAACCGGCGCGCATGCGGTGCCTTGTAATCGAACGTTTTCAAGCCGACGCTGTTAGATTCCAGCTGTCTGCTGGCCTGGAAGGACGTCACCACCGCCAGATTGTCGAGCGCCTCGCCCTTCGTGTACTGCAGCAGAGGACTGCGGCCGTCGATCGGCGTCGCGGCAATTGAGTTTTCCGTGATGATCAGCTTGTGACCGTCCTTCGCATGTTCAAAGAAGAAGAACAGACCATCTTCCTGCATCAGTCGCTCGACGAACTCCAGATCGGTTTCGCGATACTGCGTGCAGTAGCTGCGATTCTTCGTGCCCTTCGACAGTCGGAACTCGAACGAAGCGATCTTCCCGTACTCTCGAAAAACTTTCGACAGAATGGCCTCAGTATTCTCCTCTTGGAAAATTCGAATGTCGCGACGACGAGACAGCATCCATAACCACGGCACGATCGTCGCGCTATAGACCGCGAACCCACCATCATTGTCGAGGTGCGCAAAGTTGGCGACGTAGCCGTGAAAGTACCGCTCCTCCGAGCTCGCCAACGCATCGGTCAGCTGTAACGTAATCGACACGGATTGGCCGATCAATTTTTTCAGTTCGATATTCGGATCTTGCGAAGCGAGACGAACATGAATCTCGAAATTTTGAGATAGACCCTCGGCGCACTGAAAATCGATAAGCACCAGATCAGACCGCCCTTTCATTGGCGTCTCAATGGTGAAAAGCCGGTTGGTCTGAAGACCCAAAAAACTCGCAATATCTGACATTTGCATGGCAGCCTCGGAACTCCGCAGTGGAGGGGCAGGATATTATTCGTCGGTGGATTTTAAACTGCTTGCCCCCAGCTGACTCAAGTTTTGCGATTCTTATATCTTGAATATAGGGGACAGATCTGCATGGAAGGTGAATGGAACCGCTGCTGCCGCACTACGAATGCGAGGTTGGCCTGCTGTTACGCAGCCTGACGGAGTTTACCCAACGTTATCCGAAGATCGGCGCGCGGCTCGGGATCGGAAATGGTCACGGTGATCTGCACGTCGACAGGATGATCCAGACGTTCGCGCTACTGGCGGCGCGCGTCGACGCAAAGCTCGAGGACAGCTGTCGATGGCGGTCAAAATCCGCGCTTTTCCGGCGGCGTCACGTAACGGCGGCATGACACAAGTTTCAAAATCGACGTTGCAGGAGCGACGAACCTGTCGGAAGCGGGATATTGACGCGGGGCGCGA
>NZ_LOVS01000185.1:0-955 GCF_001523835.1 Burkholderia sp. ABCPW 14
CGAAGACGAAGACGAAGACGAAGACGAAGACGAAGACGAAGACGAAGACGAAGACGAAGACGAAGACGAAGACGAAGACGAAGACGAAGACGAAGACGAAGACGAAGACGAAGACGAAGGGCGATGCGTCGAAGTCCTGACGACTTGAGGCATCGAAGCGACAACGAAGCGACAACCCCGAACCACCGAAGGAAGCACGATGACGACCTTGGGCGCGCTGGTGATTCTGTATTACCCGACGGACGAGCAGCTATCGGGGCTGGAGGCGCTCGCGCGCGACAGCGACGCGCTCGCGGTGGTCGACAACACGCCGCAGGAATACCCGCTGGCGCGCGAGCGGGTGCGCGCGCTGGCGTCGCGGGCGAACGTCGTGTGGCGGCACCACGGCAACCGTGGCGGGGTGGCGGGCGCGTACAACGCGGGGCTGTCGGCGCTGTTCGCGCAGGGCATCGACGCGGTCGCGCTGTTCGACCAGGATTCGACGGTGCCGGCGACGTTCCTGGCGCAGATGCGCGACGCGTGCGCGCGGCTGGGCGCGGGCGCGTTCATCGCGGGGCCGCGGATCTACGACGCGAACGATCGGCGGTTCCTGCCGGAGCTGATGACGAGCGGCGTGACGGTGCATCGGGTGCCGGTGGAAGGCAAGACGGCGCCGCAGCGCTGCGCGTTCCTGATCTCGTCGGGCAGCGTGATCTCGCGGGCGGCCTATACGGAGCTGGGGCGGTTCGACGAGGCGCTGTTCATCGATCACGTCGACACGGAGTATTGCCTGCGGGCGCTGGCGCGCAACGTGCCGCTGTACGTGGTGCCGTCGCTCGTGCTGACGCACCGGATCGGCGCGCGCCGGCGGCACCGGGTGGGGCCGTTCGAGCTGAGCGCGATGCACCATTCGTGGCAGCGGCGGTATTACGGCGCGCGCAACGCGATGCAGGTGGGGCTGCAGTACGGCTTGCGG
>NZ_LOVS01000186.1:0-3935 GCF_001523835.1 Burkholderia sp. ABCPW 14
ATCTGCTCGGCGACCGCGTTCGCGCCGTCCTGATTCAGATCGGCGATCGCCACCGCCGCGCCCGCTCGCGCGAGCTCCAGCGCGATTTCCTTGCCGATGCCGCTTGCTGCTCCCGTCACGACTGCCGCTTTCCTGTTCAAATTCGAAGTCATTCCTCAAGTCTCCATCAATTAAGTCAATGAAAGCACCGCGTCCGGCATCTGCCCAGTCAGCCTGACGGCATAGGCCGAATGGCCGGCTGTCGCGCCGCGGCCGACATCGCTATTGTGCATGAACGAGACCGTGCGTCGCGCTCAAACAGGCTACGCTTGTTGTCGGTCATGCTCGATCGGAGGCGATATGAACTACCGCAGGCTAGGACGTTCTGGATTGCAGGTCAGCGAACTGTCGATCGGGTCATGGGTCACCTATGGCAACCAGGTCGATCGCCGTGCCGCTCGCGAATCGCTGGCGGCCGCGCATGATGCCGGCGTCAATTTCTTCGACAACGCCGAAGTATATGCAGGCGGCAAATCCGAGGAAATCATGGGGCACGCGTTGAAATCGCTTGGCTGGCCGCGAATCAGCTATGTGGTTTCGACGAAGTTCTTCCGGGGGCTCGCGGAAGCGCCGAATCAGTACCACACCCTCAATCGCAAATACTTGCTGCACGCGATCGACGCCTTGCTGCAGCGTCTGCAGCTCGACTACGTCGACCTCGTGTTCTGCCACCGCCCCGACCCGAGCACGCCGATCGAGGAAACCGTATGGGCGATGAGCGACATCATCGCGCGCGGCAAGGCGCTCTACTGGGGCACGTCGGAATGGAGCGCCGACGAGATCCGCGCCGCATACGAAATCGCCGAACGGCATCATCTGCGCAAGCCGGCGATGGAACAGCCGCAATACAATCTGTTTCACCGCAAGCGCGTCGAGCAGGAATACAAGCGCCTCTATGAAGATTACGGAATGGGACTCACGACCTGGAGTCCGCTCGCATCGGGACTGTTGACCGGGAAGTACCGGCACGGCGTCCCCGCCGGCAGCCGGGCGGAGATCCACGGCTATGACTGGCTACGCGAGCAATTAACGGACCCGGCCAAGAACAACATCGTCGATGAGCTCGGTGACATCGCGAACGAGCTCGGTTGCACCGTCGGCCAGCTCGCGCTCGCCTGGGTGCTGAAGAACCCGCGCGTCAGCACGGTGATCAAGGGCGCGTCGCGCGTCGAGCAGATCGTCGAAAACATGCGCTCGCTCGACGTTGCGGCGAAGCTCGCACCGGACGTGAAGCAGCAGATCGAGCAGATTGTCGGCGATGTCTATCAGTAGCCGTGCGGCAGGCCGCATTGCATACTCGCGTACAATACGCGACCGCATCGGCCGGCCATGTCCGCGAATCTGGCAGCATGGCTCGCGCGTTGGCGCTCGACCGATTTCCACGTATCGCTCCGTATTTCTCTCGCCATGCTCAGCTATCGTCACGGCTTTCACGCCGGCAATCATGCGGACGTCCTCAAGCACGCCGTCGTCGTGCAGTTGCTGCGTTATTTGAACAAGAAAGACAAGTCATATTGGTACATCGATACGCATGCTGGTGCTGGCGTCTACTCGCTGTTCGACGGGTATGCGGCAAAAACCGGCGAATTCGGCACGGGGATCGAGAAAATCTGGGACGCGACGGATCTGCCCGAGGCGCTTTCCGACTATATCGACGAAGTCAGGGCGCTGAACGGCGACGGCGAGTTGCGCTATTACCCGGGCTCTCCTTATCTCGCATGGCGGCTGATGCGCGAACAGGATCGGATGCGCCTGTTCGAGCTTCACAGCACTGAAATCGACGTGCTGCGCCATAATTTTCGCGATGCGGGGCGGCGCGTGATGATCTATGCGGGCGATGGATTCGAAGGCATCAAGGTGCTGCTGCCTCCGCCGCCGCGGCGCGCGCTCGTGTTGATCGACCCGTCATACGAGGACAAGCGCGATTACACCAAGACGCTCACCTGCGTCGAAGAAAGCCTGAAGCGATTTGCAACGGGATGCTATGCAATCTGGTATCCGCAGGTGAGTCGCCCCGAATCGCAGAAATTCCCCGATCAACTGAAAGGGCTGCAACCGAACAACTGGCTGCATCTGAGCTTGACGGTAAGCCTGCCTCCATCGGATGGTTATGGACTCTTCGGCAGCGGGATGTTCATCCTGAATCCGCCGTATACGCTGATCGACGCAATGAAAGATACGCTCCCGTACCTCGTCGAAGCGCTCGGCCAGGACAGCGGCGCGAAGTTCGCGATCGAGCACCGCGGCAACTGACACTGGCATAGCGGCCTATTAACGCGGCTGGGGCACCTTCAGCGGCACGGCCGGATTGGGCACTTCGATGTACGGGACGATGACCATCGGCGCAGTCGAACCGGGCGGCAGTTCCGTCATCGGAGCAGGTTGCGCCGGCGCAGCGATCGGGGCACGTGAGAGTGGCGCATTTTGCAGCACGACGCCGCTCTTGCCATCGTGAATCCCGCTTTGCGTATCCAGGATCAGCGGCGCGCCGTTTGTTCCGGCGAGCGCAGGCACAGTGAAACTGCATAATGCAACGCAACTCGTCGCGAAGCAGAAGAAGCGATTGACGACTCTCATCCGGCCCCCGTTTCAGACGACGCTTGATTGTACGCCCACCACCCACGATGTCCGACGTCGACGTTTCCAGCTTACGAAAAGACAAAGCCCCGTCAATACGGGGCTTTCCTTTGCTTGCGCATTTGAGCGCTCGGTGCGGCTTCTTGCCGCTCCGATTTACAGCGAGTAGCCGTTGGTTTCCAGCGAGCGGATGCGCTGCTCGAGCTGGACGATATCGCTCGACGAAGCCAGATAGGCTTCACGGCGGTTGCGTTCTGCAGCTTCAAACCAGTTGCTCAGCTTTTCGATGATGTAGGCAAACATGTTAGCTCTCCAAGGAAGATTGAGATCCCCTTGTGAATCGATGTCAGGGATATCCCGTATAGGGTTAACCCGATTATAGCTTGATTGCACCAACTTACCAGTGAAATGCTCGAATGTGATGCATGCCAATTTGGAATAGATCAAACAATTCCAACTTAAGCGCCTGATTTTTTGGGAAACTTGCGCGACGTGCGGCGCAGGAGCTCGTAGTTGCATGCACTATTTTGAGTCGCAGCAGGGATCTGCCAATCGCTCCAAAATGGGGCAGTCCGGACGATCGTCTCCGCTGCAATGGGCGGCGAGGTTCGCAAGCGTGTTTCGCATTTCGGTAAGCTCGGCGATCCGGCCGTCAAGCTCGGCCACGTGCTCGAGTGCAATCGCTTTGACCTCGCCGCTCGCTCTCGAGCGATCTTGCCAGAGCGCGAGCAGCTTTCTAATGTCGTCGACGAGGAATCCGAGTCGTCGCGCTTGGCGGACGAAACGTAGCAAGTGGATCTCTTCGTCGTGGTAGACGCGATATCCCGAATCGGTCCGTTCCGCCGGATTGAGAAGGCTCACGCTTTCGTAGTAGCGGATCATCTTCGCGCTGACGCCCGACGCCTTGGCAGCTTCACCGATGTTCACCGTTTGCTCCAGATAGGATCCAAGATTGAAATGTTAGCGCGTTCTTCGGAATATCCACTTGGCCGGCGACCGGTAGCTACGGCTCGAGTTGAAACGAAATCGATGCCTGCAGCGCCGTTCAATGGAACTGTACTTGGGCGAGTTGCCAGTTCGAAGTGGGATAAATGTGGTCTTGCCGGAAGAGATCTGGTGAATTAGAAAAGAGTTGGATCGGCGTGTGTCCGACGGCGGATTTCAAAGCGGTCGATCTACGCCAGCCATCGTATGTTGATGGCGGCGTAAAACCGCGCTTAAACGGCGGCGCAATGCTGAGTAATTTTCTCAAGTACGCAGGGGCCCTCGGGCCCCTTTGACGTGTTGCGACGGCGGTACCGTTCAGAACGGCGGGTCGG
>NZ_LOVS01000187.1:0-561 GCF_001523835.1 Burkholderia sp. ABCPW 14
TTCATCGCAGTAAACCGTGGAGGGTTTGATGGAGATTGCGTAACCTGACGCCTGATTCTATAGAGGTCAGGAGGAAGAATTGCACGATCGCAAGGCACTTCAGGCACTGGGCGGCTGGACCGGCTATCGGTTGGAGCGGGTGGAATGGCCGGAAGGAGGCGGCGGTACGCTGTCGCTGTATCTGAAGCCGGTCAGCAAGGTCATGCACTGCGAACAGTGCGGAGCGCGCTGCCAGCAAATCCACGAGACGACGGTTCGGCGAGTGCGCGATCTGCCGCTGTTCGAGTACCGAGTCGTGCTGCATGTCCGCCGCCGTCGGGTCTGGTGCGAACACTGCGGCGGCCCGCGACTGGAGAAGCTGGCGTGGCTGGGCCGCTACCAGCGGGTGACGGAGCGGTTCGCCAAGGCCTGCGAGAAGCTGCTGCAAGCGGCCAGCGTGCAGGCAGTCGCAGCCTTCTACGATCTGGGATGGCACACGGTCAAATCGATCGACAAGATGCGCTTGCGAGCGCGTGTGGCCGAGCCGGACTGGTCGACGATCCGCTATCTGGCAATGGACGA
>NZ_LOVS01000188.1:0-46156 GCF_001523835.1 Burkholderia sp. ABCPW 14
GGGGTGGCGGGGCTTGCTCGGCTTGCTCGGCGGTTCGGGGGGTCGGCGGTTCGGCGGTTCGGCCGTTCGGCGGTTCGGCGGTTCAGCGGTTCAGCGGTTCAGCGGTTCAGCGGTTCAGCGGTTCAGCGGTTCAGCGGTTCAGCGGTTCAGCGGTTCGGTGATTCGGCGGTTCGGTGATTCGGTGATTCGGCGGTTCGGTGATTCGGTGATTCGGTGATTCGGTGATTCGGTGATTCGGTGATTCGGTGATTCGGTGATTCGGTGATTCGGTGATTCGGTGATTCGGTGATTCGGTGACAAATATTATCCGGGTGTTATTGACACCCAATTTATACCCGGGTATAAATTGCGCATTGTTCGGATTTTTCGAGGTCAATGCCGTGACGAATGCCCCTCTCCCTTCCTACATCGCCTTCGACGGCTATCGGCGGCTGGCGGCCGGCTCGCTGTCGACGGTTGCAATCGCAATCAAGCGGGCTATCGAAAACGACGCCGTCGGCGGCACGGTCCTGATCTTCGACAACGCGACCGGTCGCTCGATCGACATCGACACGCGGGGCTCGGACGACGACATCGCGACCCGCTACGCACAGACCGCGTCGGCCGAAAATGGCGACGCACAACGCGACGGCATGGCTCGCGAGTCGGCCTCAGACGCACCCGACGCACCCGGCGCACCCGACGCAAATGGCGGCACGAGCGAGCCGCGCGGCCGCGGCCGTCCCAAGCTCGGCGTCGTCGCCCGCGAAGTCACGCTGCTGCCGCGCCATTGGGCATGGCTTGCGACGCAGCCGGGCGGCGCGTCCGTCGTGCTGCGCCGCCTCGTCGATGAGGCCCGCCGCACGCACGCGCACGAGGACCGACGCCGCCGGACGCAGGAGCGCGCGTACCACTTCATGTCGGCGATCGCGGGCGACATGCCCGGCTTCGAGGAGGCGACGCGCGCGCTCTTCGCGAGCGACGGCGCGCGCCTGCGCGAACAGGTCGCCGCGTGGCCCGCCGACGTGCGCGACCACGCGCTCGCGCTTGCGTTCACGAACGGCGACGCCGCGCCGCCGCCCGCCACGCGCTGAATCCACTCCCGAGAACATGACAGCCATAGATTTGAATGCGGGCGCGTTGGCGCCCGTCGCCGACGAAGTCGACCTCGTCGATCTTCCCGTGACCGGCTCGATTCCGCGCGACCTGAACGGCGTGCTCGTGCGCAACGGACCCAATCCGCTGCGCGGCCGCTTCGAAGGCGACGGCGTGCTGTCGTGGTGGCCGGAAGACGCGATGCTGCACGCGGTGGCGCTCCAGGACGGCCGCGCGGCGCGCTACCGGAATCGCTGGGCGCGCACGCAGCGCTGGGCGCGTGTGCACGCCCCGGATCGCGCGCCGTCGCTCATCGACACGAATCCGAACGTGAACGTGCTCGTTCACGCAGGCGAAATCCTCGCGCTCGCCGAAGGCGGCGCGCCGCTTGCGATCACCGCGGGCCTCGACAGCCTCGGCGCGTCGCGCCGCCATCCGGGTCTCGCGCCCGGCATGGCGGCGCATCCGAAAGTCGATCCGCATACCGGCGAGCTGATCGTGTTTCGCGCCGACTGGAACAGGCCGTGGCTGCGCTACGGCGTCGCGGACGCGGCGGGCGTGCAGACGGTCGACATCGACGTCGATTGGCCGGCGCCGTCGATGATGCACGACATCGCGATCACCGCGACGCACAGCATCGTGTTCGACTTGAACGTCGCATACGACTTCGCGATGCTGTCGCGCGGCCACCGGATGCCGCTGCGCTGGCACGACGAGCGCCGCGCGCGCATCGGCGTCCTGCCGCGCCACGGCGGCGACGTGCGCTGGTTCGACGTCGCGCCGTGCTTCATCCAGCACGTCGTCAACGCGTACGACAGGCATGGTTCGGCGATCGTGCTCGACGTCGTCCGCTATCCGTGGTTCCTGCGCCTCGCCGGCGACGGCCGCGCGTTCGACGACAACCCGGTCGGCGTGCTGTGGCGCTACGCGATCGATCTCGAGACGGGGATCGTCGCCGAGCAGCCGCTCGACGACGCCGGCATCGAGCTGCCCCGCATCAACGAAAGCCGGACCGGCCGCCGCCATCGCTTCCTGTACGCGACGGAGCAGCCGACCAATGCGGAGTTGCGCGGCGTCGTGCGCTACGACGTCGATGCCGGATCGACGCAGCGCTACCGGGTGCCGCCGGGCGACCAGAACAGCGAGCCGGTGTTCGTCCCGCGTCCGGGCGCCGTCGACGAAGACGACGGCTGGCTGCTCGTCTGCGTGTATCGCCGCGAAACGGATACGAGCGATCTCGTGATCCTCGACGGCCGGCGCATCGACGACGAGCCGATCGCGACCGTGCATCTGCCGCGGCGAATCCCGGCGGGATTCCACGGCGCGTGGCTGCCGGGCGACCGCTAAGCGGGATCGACTCGGCCGCCGCGCGAATGCGTGCTCGCCGTTCCGTGCGTCATTCGGACGACTTCGGATCGCATGGGACGACTCGGGACGGCGAGCGCGGGGCGAATGACGGATCGAGTGTCCGGCGCTTTCGTCACATCACATGTATTTTTGAAATTTTTGGAACCGCACTCATCGATGTGAAATTTAATTTCACATCGACATCAAAGGAGCGCCGCATGGCGGGCGTGTACCTCGACGAACTGGACCTTCGCATTCTCGCCGCCCTGCAGGCGGACGCGTCGCTTTCGAACGCGGAGTTGGCCAGCGAAAGATTCGCCCGACGATCCGATTCGGTCGCGCCTCGCGTCGCCCCCACGACAACGGCGTCGGCCCTGCTCATTTCCGTCGCTCAGCCGCATCGACGTCATCGGCGACGCCCGCTGGCTTCGATCGATCGCGCGACGCCGCGCCGCCGACGGACGCGATCACCTCGGCAAGACGCTGCGCGGCCGCATCCATTTGCTCCCGGCTGAATCCGCCGAATCCGAGGACGAGCCCGGGCCGCGCCGTCCCCGGCGCGAACATCGGCGACACCGCGCGGACCGCGACACCGGCTTGCGCGGCCATCGCCGTGACCTGCAAATCATCGATGCCCGCCGCGAGCCAGAGCACCGCGTGCATGCCCTGGTCGCCCGGCTGCAGCCAGGCCACGTCGCCCGGAAGCAGCCTGCCGAGCGTGTCCATCAGGTGCGCGCGATGATCCGCATACACGCCGCGCACGCGGCGGATGTGGCGATCGAAATGCCCTTCGGCCATGAACGCGGCCAGCACGTACTGGTCCGCGGTCGGCGCATGCCGATCCATCAGCGCGCGCGCGCCGCAGAAAGCCGCGACCAGATCGCTCGGCACGATCAGATAGCCGAGCCGCAGCGACGGAAACAGCATCTTGCTGAAGGTGCCGAGATAGACGACGCGCTCCGGGTCCAAGCCCTGCAGCGACGGAAACGGATAGCCCTCGTAGCGCAGCTCGCTGTCGTAATCGTCCTCGATCACCCATGCATCGCCCGCGCGCGCCCACGCGAGCAGCGCGCTGCGCCGCGCCATGCTCATCGGCATGCCGAGCGGATACTGATGCGACGGCGTGACGAACGCGGCGCGCGCGTCGTGCGCGAGCCGGATGCCCGCGTCGACGTCGATGCCGTCCGCATCGACCGGCACGCGCACCATCGCATCGCCCCGCCCCGTGCATTCGAGAATCGCCGTGATGCCGCGGTACGCGGGGTTCTCGACCCACGCCCGATCGTGCGCGCCCAGCAGCACCTGGCACGCGAGATACAGCCCCTGCTGCGTGCCGCTCGTGACGATGACCTGATCCGGCTCGCAACGCACCGAGCGTGACTTGCGCACGTAGTCGGCGATCGCTTCGCGAAGCGGCGGCGCGCCTTGCGGATCGGCGTAGCCGGTCGGCGCGGCGGCGCCCTTCGCCCGCAGACGGTTGCCGAGGCGGCGCCACGCGTCATCGGGCGCCGTCGCGCCGACCGGCACCGAAATCGCGAACGGCACCGGCGGCAACGGCGCGAATTCCCACGCAATCCGCGCATACGCCGCAGCCGGCTGCGGCAGGCTCGATCGAGCCGCCGAAGTCTCGCGTCGCCGCGCCGCGCGCGGCGGTTCGCCGTCCGGTCGCGGCTCGGCGAGCGCGTGCGCGACGCGCGTATCCGCGCCGCCCCGCGACTCCAGAAACCCCTCCGCGATCAGTTGCTCGTACGCATCGACCACCGTGCCGCGCGCGATCCGCAGCGAAGCCGCGAGCAGCCGCGTGGACGGCAGCGCATCGCCGGGTTTGACGTCGCCCTTGCGAACGGCGTCCCGCAGCGCCTGCGCCAACTGCCGACTCAGGTTTCCGGCCGAGCGGTCGAGTGCGCCGATCGACGGAATCTCAATGATCCGGGCGATTCTCGCCATAATTCCGGTTCACCAGAAGCTTTCCAAACTGGCTCTACAGGATAAACCAGTTTCGCACGACAATGCCCGCATCGCTCAACCCCGCGCGCTGCGCAAACGCTGCCCGACTGAGGAGCCGCCATGTACGTCCCCACCCATTTCGACGAGCGTCGCACCGACGTCCTGCACGCACTGATCGCGCAACACCCGTTCGGGATCCTGATCACGCACGGAACGGGCGGACTCGACGCGAACCACATTCCGTTCGAGCTCGCCGCCGGCGAAGGATCGCTCGGCGTGCTGAGCGCGCACGTCGCGCGCGCGAATCCAATATGGCAGGACGTGTCGAGCGGCGACGAAGTGCTCGTCGTGTTCCGTGCGGGCGACGCGTACATTTCGCCGACGTGGTATCCGAGCAAGCACGCGTTCCACCGGCAGGTGCCGACGTGGAATTATGCCGTCGTCCATGCGCACGGACGCATCACCGTTCGCGACGACGCGAAATTCGTGCGCGGCGTGGTCGCCCGGCTGACGCGCACGCACGAAGCGGCGCTGCCCGAGCCGTGGAAAATGACCGACGCGCCGAAGGACTACATCGACACGATGCTCCAGTCGATCGTCGGCCTGCAGATCGACGTCACGCGGCTCGTCGGCAAATACAAGCTCGGGCAGAACAAGGCGGCGCGCGACATCCGCGGGGCCGCCGAAGCGCTGAAGGCGCGCGGGAATGATCTGATCGGCGATGCGATGCTCGCGCGGGCGGTGGAGAAACCGGAATAAGCGAGCCGGCGTCGCCGCCGGGCTCATTTCGTTCCCAATCCTGAATGTCGTCATCTCGAACGCCGTCTCGATCGTTGCCGCAGCGTCGCCGGTCACGTGCCCGCCATTCGGCGGCGTTCGATCGCATTCCTGACGGGCTTTTCAACGAAGCCGGAAAACGGGCGGCCGCCGTCCCGATCCGCCGCCGCCGCGCGGCTCATTCAGGGCGAACCGGCTTTCAGCGGGCTGAACGCGAAGCAACCATCATCCGACGACACGAAACGATCGTGTCGCCGACACAGGCGGCTGTCGGCGACGCTCGACCCGTAGCCCTAACCGAGCGCACCGAGCCCCGCGATCGCCTGCTCGAGGCCGCCCCGCCGCGCGTCGCGATGCCGGCATTGCGCGCAGCGTCCCGTTACGCGCGCCGATGCGACATCGGCCGCGCGGGAGTCGAAATCGTCCGAGGCAGTCGCACTCATTGTCCGAGCGTCGCCCAGTAGTGACCGAACACGCGCACCGACAGCAGATAGCCGACGATCACGTTCGCGACCACGCCCGCGGTGAACGCGACGACCGGCTTCACGCCCGTCGCCGACAGCGACTTGAGCCGCGTTGTCAGGCCGATCGAGAAGAAGCAGAAGATGAACGCCCACGTGCGCAGCACGGTGATCGGCGCGACGAGATGCGGCGTAACGATCTTCCGGTAGTCGGCGAGCGTGTCATGGCTCGCGACCCACGTGACGAACGCCGATGCGACGACGAAGCCGATCACGAACTTCGGAAAGCGCACCCGGATCTCGCTTGCGCGCGGCTGCGCGGCGATGCCGTCGGCGCGCTCCCAGCGTGTCGTCGCGACGATCGCGAGCACGAACACCGGCACGAAATGCGCGAGCTTCTGACCGAGCGCCGCGATGCTGATCGAGAACAGCGCGCCGAACACGACGAAGAGCGCGACGTAGTTCGGCAGATGCGCGCCCAGGTCGCGCGCCGCCTGGCCGATGCTCGACCATTTCGCTGGGGCGACCGCGAGCCCCCTGATGCTGCCGCCGCCCGCGAACAGCACGTAGGCGACGAGCACGAGGCCGAGCCCGACCCAGATCGCCCCCCCGTCTTCCTTCGAAATCAATTCGCGCCACATGCCGGGCTTCGCCGGGCGGCGATCGCCGGTGTCGCTGTTGTCGAGCGCATCGGCATGCGCCGTGTCGTGTCGTGATCCGCTCATGAGCGCTCCTCCACTGCCATCAGGTCCGACGCAATCGCGCCGCGGCCGTCGCGTCGATGCTCGATTATCGACAACGTCTTCTCGAAAGCTAAAGAACTCTTTCGACTAAGCAAAGTGCGCCGGGTAATCTGACGTCCGGCTCGCACGATCTTGCTTCGTCCGCGTGCGAGCGAAGCGCTCGTTCGTTCGGATCGCAGAACATTGCATGTGCAATGCATCGGCAGCAGCGAGCAGGAAACCGAATGTCGATCGGCCCCAAAAGACGCGGGATGCGTGCAGCACATCGATGCGGACAGCTTCAGCGGCAGCAACGAAATTCTCGGGATGCTTTGCCGCGACCGCCATGCTCGCGGTCGAATCAACGAATTCGAAAACGGGCTCGGCGCGCATCCCTTCGGCTCGAAAGGCGCGCTGTCGTGCAGAGTCGTGCCAGCCCCGTTTGTTGGTGTGGACTCTGGCCTCCACGATGAACGGAATTTGCAAGCGCACCGTTCTTGCATGCCCGGGAAGAGCCGAATTCGAAGGGATGATCGCGCGAAAGAGGCAACGTTTCGCGGCCGATCGCACGACGGCCACGCGGTTTTCCGATGCGTGTGCGGCAACGTCGCTACGCACGCATCGACGCATCGACGGGTGAACGCGCATGCCGTCGCACCGCCTCCTCGGATCAAACCAGGCGAAGTCCCGTCACGACGATCGACGCCGCCCATCCGAGCAACGCGATGCCCAGCGGCGCGCTCAATCGCCGGCCGTGCGGCAGATTCTTCTCGACCGCCATCACGGCTCCGATCGCCAGCATCCAGCCGATGCTGCCCGCCCCCACCGCGAACATCAGACACATCAGCATCCAGCAGCATCCGACACAAAAGAGGCCATGCCGCATGCCGAGCAGGAAACTGTCCCGCCGCGCGCTTGCGCCGCGCCACTGCTCGCTGACGAACATCAGCGGCGACCGGCACTTGTCGAGGCATCGATATTTGAACGAACTGAATTGATAAGCGCCGGCAAGCGTCAGCACGATCGCGCCGACGAGCCATCCGTGCCATGCAAGCCACGGCGTGCGCCGCGCAAGCGCGTGCAGGCCGGCGTCACCCGCATCGACGGCCAGCCCGAACACGCTCCACACCGCGAGATAGCCGAGCACCACCAGCAGCATCAGACGGTTCCGGTTCGGGCGCGCGGCCGTCAGGCGCTCGAACGTGCGTAGCAGCGGAAGCACGGTCGGCAACATCATCGCGACGATCGTCAGCAGCCACGCGGCGGCATGCAGCATCGCGGGCACGATCGCGTCGGCCGCCGGAATCAGCCGGCACAGCCCGGCGAGATTCGTCTCGGACCAGTCGACGTGATGGAGAAAGCGCGCGTAGGGACTGCTATCCCACATCCACAGCGTGATCCATGCCGCGGCGATCATCGCGATCGCCAGCGGCACGAACACGCGGCGCGACGATGTCGCGTTCATGGCGAAGCACCACTCGCCTGCGCAAGACCGCGTCGGCGTGGATACGTATCACGAATGGAACGTGAAAAAGCCCTGGATCGCGTTCTGCCCGCTCAGATCGAGATCGATGCCGAGCGTCTGCTCACGCATGCGGAACGTGCCGGCCTTGCCGACGTAGGCCGGCGATCCGGGAATCGTCGAGAAGATGCTCTCGACGAGCCTCGTCGGCTCGCCGGTCGGCCCCCGATAGGGTTCGAGCTCCGCGTACGCGGTGTTGCCCACTTTGAGCGTGCCCTTGCCGTCGCGCACGTCGAAATCGATCGCCGCGCGCTCGATCGCGACGATGTCGCCGAAGAGCTGCGAGAAGTCGGCAAGCGGCCCGCCGCGTTCGCCGCGATAGACGCTCGCGAGCGCGTCGAACTGCGCTTCGGTCGCGCGATCGTCGATGAAGATGATCACCCGCCAATTGCCCTGCAGAATATTGCCCGGAATGAACGCGGCGAATGCAACCGTCAGCCCCGACACGTCCGCGTCGTCGACCGTTCCCTTGTCGTAGTGGTAGGCGACTGTCGCCCGACACGTGCCGTTGTCCGGATCCTCGCCGATCCAGCACGGGCAAAGCACCTTGCAATCGCACACTTCCAGTATGCGTCCCTCCAGGCTATAGCTCATGATGACCTCCACCGCGACGAAACCACCGGATTCGAGCCGGTCCATCGATTAACTATATTCACGTTGATTCGACACGGCAGGCCGTTCGCGACATATGAAAACCCTAGGCGGACGGCACGACGATTCATCTTGCTTTTGCCGTCCCTCGCTTTCGCCGTTTTTCATTTATCGAGCGCCGTATCGACGCGACGCGAAGCGACCGGCTTGCGATCGGCGTCCGCGCTTCGGGGTGTCGAGCGCGTTTCGAAACGGGCTGCCGCGACGAATCGCGCCACGCGTCCACCGCACGTGAATGTTTCATCGCCAATTTCACGGCTCGCGTCTGCTGCACAAAGTTGAACAATCGGCCGTTTCAGCCACTCGCCCGAGTGCAGGAAACCGGTACGACCGTATTGTCAAACGAATGGCGCCGCCTATACTCTCGTCAGACAAGCGATCAGCGAATAGCGGTACGAGGCAGCGCGAGACCGGACGTGACGGCGGTTCGCCGCAAAACGTTCCGCGCTGGTTTCCCACTTCGGAATACGGAACAGCGTTGCGGAGGCCACCGTGAGCACTGTCTTCACCGCCCATGAATCGCCGCGTGTAATCGGCACGATCGCCCGAATCTATACCGCATGCCTGCTGATCGGCTTCGCGCTCGTGCCCGCGTTCCTGATCGCATATCTGGGGGTCTTCATCGATCCCCACCTGACTTTCGAGAATCATCAATTTCACGAACTGGCGATCGCCGCCGCGACGCTCGAAGGTCTCTTCGTCACCTACGTGACCTGGCGCTGCTATCTGTCGTCGGGTGAGCCGCTGCTGCGCTGGCTCACGCTCGGATTTCTCGGCTTCGCACTGATCTATTCGCTGCACGGCGCATTCACCGGAATGGCTCATCGGAACATCTGGCTGTTCCTGCTATATGGCCCGGCGTCGCGCCTCGTGATGTCGTTCCTGCTGCTCATCGGGCAGTTGTCTTACTTCAAGAACGCCGATCCGCGCGAGCGGCGCACGCAGCGCTCGACCTGGCTGCCGTGGATCGCCGGCTACGTCGTCATCTGCTTCATCGTCGCCGCGATCGCGTATTCGCCGATTGCGGGCAATCTCTGGACGCGCGTGTCGATGGAGGGCGGCGCGATGATCGTGTCGCTCGCCAACGTCGCACTGCTGCTCGTGCGCCGCATCCGCACGCCGCTGATGCTCGTCTACGGAATCTCGGTGATGGCGTTCGCGCTGTCGTCGGTCGCATTCATTCTCGGCAAGCCTTGGAATCACATGTGGTGGCTTGCCCATGCGATCTTCGCCGGCGGATTCTTCCTGCTGAGCTTCGGCGTCGTTCAGGCGCTGATGACGTCCCGCTCGTTCGCGACCGTCTATAGCCAGCAGGATCTGATGGCGAGGCTCGCCGAATCGATGGCGCGCACCGAAGGCGCATTGCAGGAACTCAAGCGCACCAATCAGAAACTCGAGCATCTCGCGACCACCGATCCGCTGACGGGCGCATCGAACCGGCGCAAGTTCATCGAGCAGATGCAGGCGGAGATCGCGCGCGCGAAGCGGGACGGCACGACGTTTTCGCTGCTTGCGCTCGACCTCGACAACTTCAAGAATATCAACGACAACTACGGCCACCAGGTTGGCGACGTCGTGCTGCGCAATTTCGTGCGGCAATGTCTCACCGCGATCCGCCCATACGATCACATCGCGCGCGTCGGCGGCGAGGAGTTCATGGTGCTGCTGCCGAAGATGCTTGCCGACGCCGCGAGCGGCATCGCCGAGCGCGTACGGAGCTCGATCGCGAACGCATCGTTCGGCATCGACGGCAAGCACACGCCCGTGACCGTAAGCATCGGCGTGTCGCAGTACGGACGCGACGGCGACACCGTCGACGAGATCCTGAGCACCGCGGACAAGCTGCTCTATCGCGCGAAGCACGAAGGCCGCAATCGCGTCGTCGCTTCGTAAGCCGGCGGACGCGCGCATCGACCCATGCCGCCCGATCGAGTCGCCGATGCGGAAAGCGCGTTGTTCGCATCAACGACATCCGAATGTCGTCGCGACGACATTCGGTACGGGCGTGAACAAGACGAAGGGGCAGCCGCGTTCGGTTCATGGCGGGGTCGAGTTGACCAAGCAGTTCAGGATGCTTGCCGCGCCGCTCGCGCACGCGGCAAGCGCGCCATTCAGTTCTTGCGATACATGCCGATAACCCGGTCGGGCCGCTTGGCCGATGCGGCACGCTTGCGCATTCGCCGGCCATCACCACGACAATAGATTCCGACGATGAAATATCCTGACCGACCGACGTCGCGCAATAACCTGTCCGCTCTCAAGAATCGCTATCTGCGCATG
The DNA here is from genome assembly GCF_001523835.1 of Burkholderia sp. ABCPW 14. Lineage (NCBI taxonomy): Bacteria > Pseudomonadati > Pseudomonadota > Betaproteobacteria > Burkholderiales > Burkholderiaceae > Burkholderia > Burkholderia sp. ABCPW 14. The sequence goes on from NZ_LOVS01000188.1 coordinate 10,782, forward strand.
CCGCCGCCGAAGATGGAGGCCGGCCAATTCGGGTGGGCCAAGCGGTGGTTTTTCGACTGGCTCGTTCCGACGGGCGCATCCGCATACGCGGCCTATCACCTGACCGTCGCATTCGTGCGGCATTACCGGACGATCATGCCGCCAATCGCCGCGCACGACGTTCCACTCGATGTGATGTCCGAATTGATGTCGCTCGCCAATTCGAAGTACTTTGCATACGCGAGCACGGCGTTGGTCGCGACATTCATCGCACTCCTGCTCCATCGGCTGTTGAAGCGGCCGGTTCCCGGCAACTGGCTCAACCGGCGCAGACGGCCGATCATCCGGCCACTGCCCTTCACGCTCGGCTTCCTCGTGGGCAAATTGCTGGCCTTCGCGGTTCCCGCGCTCGCAGTCGCGGTCGCGGCTTATGCATCGGAAGGCGCGATCTGGGCGATTGCTCCCATCGCCGTGCCGATCGCCATCCTCTCCGCCGCTTACTACTACTTGCTGTACGACGAAGTGCGACCGCCCGCCATCGTCAGTCTTTCGTTTCATCGGCCACGACAGGCCGCCGCGCTTTCCGACGAGACGAGTAGCGCACCGACGGTCGGCATCGGCGCTTGGCGCGACGCGCATACCGAACTGCAGGACGACGCGAACGCGATCGCGGACGCAGCGGGCGGCATGTGCGGACAAAACGTCTTCGTATCGCACGACATCGAGGATATCGCGATCGCTGTCGCATTGAGCATCGGCGACGATCATCTGTCCGCGGATCGGAAACGAGCGCTCGACGCGCAAATCGACCGCGTGCTGCGCAAATGGCGCGCGAAGGGCTATGAGAGCGGCTCGCTATACGACGCGAGGAAAACGCCCGATCCCGCCGAGACATCGGTTCCCGACGACACCTTCTGGCTGCCGGAATCCAAGCGCGTCGTCCGGCATGGAACGATGCTGCTGAAAGCCCAGGACGGGTACGACGTGCGGATCATCGGCGATGTGGTCTGCAGTGCGCGTGCAGCCGGTTCACGCAGGCACGCTCGACAACGCCGAGAGCGCACGTTCGAGTTCGATTGACGAGTGCGACCGGGCGTTCGGCTTCAGCGGAAGGCTCGCCGTCGAGTTTGGCCATTGGCTTGTCGCGTACACGAAACTGCCCGCACTGAACGACTTGTTGCCATATTCGTCGTGCCGTGCGAATCGTCGCACCAGCAGAGCCCTCATGTCCGGACGCGCCAAATCGATGACGCCGAATCGCACGAAGGACGATCCGGCGGTCGACACCGAGCGCGATTCACTCGCGCCGGCCTCCCGCCTCCTGCCCTGCGCCACCCCGCATCGCGGGTCGCACTCGGTTTACGCGATTTTTTCGGATGCGCACGCACTCTATACACCGAATCTTCCCGTCAATTCTTAGAATGCCTGTCATATTCCAGACGAGATCTCCGCGACGCAGGCCGCACTGCGGCGCGAAGACCAAGCGCATGAAGCCGCTCAGATTCCACTCCGATTCGATCGCTCTGCCTTCCTTCGCCGCATCGAAGTCGACCGTTCATGACCGATCCGTCCTGATTCGGCCGAGTCCGAGCAAGAGGGACCATCGGGTTCTGATGTCGATACGGGTCCGCACCGAAAACCTGACCGAGGTGCGCCGCCTGCTGCATCGGGTGCTTGGCCCCGCACTCGACATCTACACGGCGGTCATCGACAACAAGACCGGACAGGCGTGCCTGCAACTGGAATTGACGAAGGCGTGCGTATCCAATGCGATGTCGTCGATCATGCGCGTCCTGCCAGCAGCCGAGTTCGGCACGATCCGTCGCTCGGCGCGTGCACCCGATTCCCGCTCGCCCGCGACACGCATGCGCACGACCGATTGACCGTTGGCTGCTTGTCCCAAGCTGCAACGGGAAGCCCCATTCTCATGGCGGCAACGATTCGACACGTGAAGTCCAAATAGCCCGACGGTAATCGATCAGCGCGGACGGTTTCGAGCGGCATGGCAAGCGTTTGATCTGATCTTTGAGACCGTGCTTTTCGCATTGGCACGGCATGCGGTCCGGAAAATCGCGGGCGCAAAAACGGCTCGGTTCGACTACGCCGCCGCACCCTTTCAAAGGATGGGCAACAGCACGAAAAGAGCCCTGCTGCGATTGGGTTGACGACAGGCAGGATTGGTAAGGCTACGGAGCTGGATGGTGCCGGGGACCGGACTCGAACCGGCAAGCCAATTAAGGCGGCGGATTTTCGTCACACTGCTTCTTTCGAAGCCGGCGCCGCGCGGCGCCGTTCGTGCGCTGGACTATGCCTTCGCCGTCGTCCGAACGCGGCTTCAGCCGCGTGGACCTTAGGCGCCCCCCGTCTAGTCTCTACACCTTCCCCGCCGCAGCTTTCGCTGCCGCTTCGGGGCTTGGCTCGGCGTTGCCTCGGCGCGTCGCGCGTCAGGGGTTTCGCCGAATTTGAAGGGTTCTGCACCAGCCGTTTCCGACCGGGCACTCAATCGTTTAAGTCCGCTATGTTTACCAATTTCATCACCCCGGCAAGGGCGGACGCGATTCTACCACTGCTCGCGCCGATCCTCGCGATTTGACCCTGCGGATCGCCGTTCGATCGCATTCACGCGCTGATCGCTACCGCCTGAGCCAGCCGTGCGGGCTCAACCAGATGATCGACGAACGCCCTCATCCTGCGCACGAGACGGCCGGACTCGAATCGGCAAGCCGACTGACGCGAGAGATTTCCGCCGTACGGCATCGTTCGAGGCCGGCGTCACGCGTCGCCGCTCATGCGCCGGACGGTGATTTCATCCGCGGCGTGCCCCGTCGCCGCCAGGCGTCGGCCTGACGCCCCCATTCGTCAGACGTCATCGCGCTCGATCATCGGCCATCCATCGTCATCAGTTCTTCATCGACGGTCCCGATAATCCCGTCGACGAAAACGTTTACACGCATCCACCGCACGCTTCATGACGCCGACCATCAAAGACGTCGCCGCGCTCGCCGGCTGTTCGATCGCCACGGTGTCGCGCGCGATCAACACGCCGCACACGGTCAGTCCCCTGGCGCTCGAAAAGATCCGCGCCGCGATCGACACGCTGCGCTTCCGCCCGAACCCGCTCGGCCGGCAGTTACGAAGCGACCGCACGCAACTGATCGGCGTCGTGCTGCCGACGCTCGCGAATCCGGTGTTCGCCGAATGCCTGCAAGGCGTCGACGAGCTCGCGACGCAAGCCGGCTTCAAGCTGATCGTGATGTCGACCGAATACGACGCCGCGCGCGAGCGTCATGCGATCGAGACGCTGCGCGCGCAGCGCGTCGAAGGGCTGATGCTCACCGTCGCGGACGCCGACGCGCATCCGCTCCTCGACGAGCTCGACCGCGACGGCCCGCTCTACGTGCTGATGCACAACGACACGCCGCATCGTCCGTCGGTCGCGGTCGACAATCGCCGCGCCGCGTACGACGGCGTGCGGATGCTGAGCGAGCGCGGCCATCGCCGCGTGCTGATGCTCGCGGGCTCGCTCGACGCGTCGGACCGCGCGCGGCAGCGCGTGCGCGGCTACGCGCAGGCGCTCGACGAGCGCGGTCTCGACCCGCTGCCGGCGCTCGAAATCGACTTCAACGCGCCGACGCTGCCGAGCGCGATGCTCGCGCATCTGACCGCGCGCGCGACGCGGCCGACCGCGCTCTTCTGCAGCAACGACTGGCTCGCGATGGTCGTGATGCGCGGATTGCGCGACGCGCGCCTCGCGGTGCCCGACGACATCTCGGTGCTCGGCTTCGACGGCCTCGCGGTCGGCGAGCTGCTCGCGCCGGCGCTTTCGAGCGTCGCGACGCCGAATCGAGAGATCGGTCGCGCCGCGTGGCGGCGTCTCGCCGAGCGCATCGCCGGCGAGCATCATCCGCGGCCCGCGCTGACGCTGCCGCACACGGTGCGCGAAGGCGCGACCGTCGCGCCGCCGCGCGAGACGCGCCCCTCGCGCATCGCATGAATCCCGCTTTCGCCCTCGTTCGTTTTGCCCCTGCAAGGAGACCCGTCGTGACCGTCCGCCGTTCGTCGTTCCCGCGCTCGCCGCTCGCCGCCGTGCGCCGCGCGTGCGCCGCCGCGCTCATCCCGCTTGCCTCGCTCGCGCTATCGCTCGGCGCGTGCGCCGCGCACGCGGAAGAAACCGCGATCTGCTACAACTGCCCGCCCGAATGGGCCGACTGGGCCGCCCAGATCGCGGCGATCAAGCAGAAGACCGGCATCCGCGTGCCGTTCGACAACAAGAACTCGGGCCAGGCGATCGCGCAACTGCTCGCGGAAGCGAAGAGCCCGGTCGCGGACGTCGTCTATCTCGGCGTGTCGTCGGCGTTCCAGGCGAAGGACAAGGACGTGATCGCGCCGTACAAGCCCGCGCACTGGAACGACATCCCCGCGAACATGAAGGACCCGCAGGGCTACTGGTTCGCGATCCATTCGGGCACGCTCGGCTTCTTCGTCAACAAGGACGCGCTCGACGGCAAGCCCGTGCCGCGTTCGTGGGCCGATCTGCTGAAGCCCGAATACAAGGGCATGGTCGGCTATCTCGATCCGTCGAGCGCATTCGTCGGCTACGCGGGCGCCGTCGCGGTAAACCAGGCGCTCGGCGGCAGCTTCGAGAACTTCCAGCCCGCGCTCGACTGGTTCCGCAAGCTGAAGGCAAACCAGCCGATCGTGCCGAAGCAGACTGCGTACGCGCGCGTGCTGTCCGGCGAGATTCCGATCCTGCTCGACTACGACTTCGACGCGTATCGCGCGAAGTACAAGGACCACGCGAACGTCGAATTCGTGATTCCGAAGGAAGGCACGATTTCGGTGCCGTACGTGATGAGCCTCGTCAAGGGCGCGCCGCACGATGCGAACGGCAAGAAGGTGCTCGACTTCGTGCTGTCCGACGAAGGCCAGAAGCTATGGGCGAGCGCGTATCTGCGGCCGGTGCGCGCGCAGGCGCTCACCGCCGACGCCGCCGCGAAGTTCCTGCCCGCGAGCGAGTACGCGCGGGCGAAGAGCGTCGACTTCGGCAAGCTCGCGGCCGGCCAGCAGGCGTTCGGCAAGCAGTATCTGCAGGTGATGCAATAACCGGCCGATACCCGCCGCCCGCTATCCGCTATCCGCACGAGTCGATGTCACGATGTCCGATCTCACATTCCCGTCGCGCTGGCGCATCGCGCTGCTCGCGCCCGCACTCGCCGTGTTCGTCGCGTTCTGGCTGCTGCCGATGGCCTCGCTCGTGCGGGTGTCGGGCGACGGCGCGTTCGTCGACGCGTACGTCGCGCTGCTGTCGAATGCGCGCTACATGAAGAGCCTCGTGTCGACGGTCGCGCTGTCCGCGGCCGTCACGCTCGCGACGCTCGCGCTGTCGACGATCGCAGGCCTCCTGCTCGCGCGCCGCGCGTTCGCGGGCAAGCGCACGCTGATCGCGCTGCTCACGTTTCCGCTCGCGTTTCCGGGCGTCGTCGTCGGCTTCATGGTGATCATGCTCGCCGGGCGGCAGGGGCTGATCGGCATGCTGTCGCAGAAGCTCGTCGGCGATCGCTGGGTGTTCGCGTACTCGGTCGCGGGCCTCTTCGTCGGCTATCTGTACTTCTCGATTCCGCGCGTGATCGTCACCGTGATCGCCGCGGCGTCGAAGCTCGATCCATCGCTCGAAGAGGCTGCGCGCTCGCTCGGTGCGTCGCCGTGGCACGTGCTGCGCGACATCGTGCTGCCTGCGCTCGCGCCGGGTCTCGTTGCCGCGGGCGCGATCTGCTTCGCGACCGCGATGGGCGCGTTCGGCACCGCGTTCACGCTCGCAACCGATCTCGACGTGCTGCCGATGACGATCTACACCGAGTTCACGCTGAACGCGAACATCGCGACGGCGGCCGGTTTGTCGATCGTGCTCGGGATCGTCACGTGGGCGGTGCTTGCGCTCGCGCGCAATCTGACGGGCCAGGCGACGGCCGCGTCCGCTTGACGAAGACGCAACGGCGAACGGATCGTCGCCATTGCAAAGGAAAGGAAATCTGATGCCGGGCCGGGCGAGGCGCCCGGACAGCGCGCCTCGTCCGACCGCGTCGGATCGACGCGTCGCAGCCGCGAGCCCGGAGACGGGCGTCGGCTGCGCGTCGCGCCGGCGGTTACTGCTTCGTCGACGACAACTGCCCCTTGGGATTGCTCAGCCAGTTGTTCGCATTGACGACGAGCGAATTGGCGTTGCTGATCAACGTGCCCAACGCGCTGCTGTTGATCGTGAACGTGCCGCCCAACAGGTTGAACGTGCCGTCGATCAGGTTAGCCCCGCCATGAATGCGCTTGCACTGCTCCATCGTTATCGTTTGCATCGATCACTCCCTCCTCGTAGACAACAAAAAAGAGCGGTTTCCCCACTCTCATTCCTGGTCATCAACAATCGCCCCGCGATGTGACCGCATGGCGCTGGTCGGTGCGTGTCGCCGAACGGCGCACGCGATGCTCGGCCCGATTGCCCGGACTCCTCAACACCATTCGGCGATTCAATATAACGTAACGGCATGCACGGCGACATCAGGGGAACCGGCCATTAGACTGATTGCTCGGCGACGCGCGCGGCTGTCTCCACAACAGCGTCCCTTGTGCTTCGCACGCTCTTCGACGCGGGCTGCATCCGTTTCGCTCGCGCGGTTCGGCGCTGTGTCGGTGTGTCGGTGTGTCGGCGTGTCGGCGTGTCGGTGTATCGGCGTGTCGTGCGGCTCGCCGCGCTCGACGCGCGCTGCACCAGCCGTCTACCGCTCGTCGTTCAAACGTTTAAAACTGATGCGCACCGCCTTCCATCGCGCGGGCGAGCGCCGCGCGAGCGCCGCCATCGGCCCGGCGCGCCGTCATCAGTTCTTCATCGACGCGCCCGATAATCCTGTCGACGAAAACGTTTACATCGCTTCCGCACGCCCCATGACGCCCACCATCAAGGACGCCGCCGCGCTCGCCCGCCCCGCTGCCGCGACCGATTCCGACGGGCCGCCGACGGCCCGCCGTCCGCGCCGCGCATCGTTCGACTGGCTCGCCGCCGCGCAATGGGCGGTCACGCTCGCGCTGTGCGCGTTCCTGATCGTCCCCGTCGCGATGTCCGTGCTCGCCGGGCTCACGGTCAACTATTTCCGCGGGCCGTCGAGCGGGCTCACGCTGCGCTGGCTCGGCGAAGTATGGACGCAGTACCACGGCTCGATATTCCTGTCGCTCGAAGTCGCGCTCGCGACGCTCGCCGTCACGCTCGTGACGGGCGTGCCCGCCGGCTATGCGCTCGCGCGCAGCCGCAGCCGCGTCTCTCGGCTGATCGAGGAAGCGCTCGTGCTGCCCGTCGCGCTGCCGGGCCTCGCGTCCGCGCTCGCGCTCCTCGCCGTCTACGGCGGCTTCGCCGCGTTCCGCACGAGCGTGTGGTTCATCGTCGTCGGGCACGTCGTGTTCACGCTGCCGTTCATGGTCCGCGCGGTCGCGGCCGTCGCCGCGCGCGCCGATCTGCGCACGCTCGAAGAAGGCGCAGCGAGCCTCGGCGCATCGTTCGTCACGCGCTTCACGACGATCGTGCTGCCGAACCTGCGCCCCGGCATCGTCGCGGGCGCGCTCGCGGTGCTCACGCTGTCGATCGGCGAATTCAATCTCACGTGGATGCTGCACACGCCCGACACGAAGACGCTGCCCGTCGGCCTCGCCGACACGTACGCGTCGCTGCGCATCGAGATCGGCAGCGCGTACACGATCCTGTTCCTGCTGATGACGCTGCCGCTCCTCGTCGCGATGCAGCGGCTCGGCGTCGATCCGTCCGGCACGCGCCACGACGCGCGCAAGCCCCGCTGATCGCCCGCCGCCGTTCCGCTGCCTTCGCGGCTCCCTTTCGCCGCCTTTCCGCTGCCTTTCCGCCGCCTCGCCGATGAAACTCGAATCCGTACCGATCACCCTGACCCGTTGCGCGAAGACCTTCCACGGCACGCGCGTGCTGGAGCCGCTCGATCTCGCGATCGGCGCGGGCGAGACGCTTGTGCTGCTCGGCCCGTCCGGCTGCGGCAAGACGACGACGCTGCGCCTCATTGCCGGGCTCGACGTGCCCGACGCGGGCGGCGCGATCGCCTTCGGCGTCGACGACGTGACCGCGCTGCCGATCGAAAAGCGCGGCGTCGGCATGGTGTTCCAGAGCTACGCGCTGTTTCCGAACCTGTCGGTGCGCGGCAACGTCGGCTACGGGCTGCGAATCCGCGGGACGGAGCCGCGCGCGCTGCGCGAACGCGTCGACGAGCTGCTCGCGATGATGCGGCTCACCGCGCACGCGGACAAACCGATCGACGCGCTGTCGGGCGGCCAGCGTCAGCGCGTCGCGCTGGCCCGCGCGCTCGCGGTGCGCCCGCGCGTGCTCTTGCTCGACGAGCCGCTGACCGCGCTCGATGCGCAACTGCGCGACGCGCTGCGCCGCGAGATGAACGCGCTCTTGCGCGAGCTCGGCGTGACGACGGTCTACGTGACGCACGACCAGGCCGAGGCGATGGCGCTCGGCGACCGGGTCGTCGTGATGAGCGCGGGAAAGATCGAGCAGATCGGCACGCCGCGCGACGTCTACTATCGTCCGGCGAGCCGCGCCGTCGCGCGCTTCATCGGCACGCTGAACCGGCTCGAAGGCGTGTGGCGCGACGGCGCGCTCGTGACGACGGGCGGCGCCGTCGCCGCCGCGTCGCCGGCAAACGAGCTATTCTTTCGACCGGAGGATGCACGTCTCGTCGACCCGTCGGATGCGCCGCTGCGCGGCGCGGTCGCGAACTGCGCGTTTCTCGGCGAGCGCACGCGCGTGACCGTCGAACACGCGGCGCCCGATACGCTCGTCATCGACGTGCCGGGCCGCGTCGATCTCGCGCGCGGCACCGCGGTCGGCGTCGCGATCGCGGCCGACGGCCTGCTCGCGCTCGCGTGACGCGCCCCACCCTCATGACACGAACACAACGAGGAACGACGATGCTGCTTGCCCACATCAGCGATCTGCATATCAAGCGGCCCGGCATGCTCGCGTACCGGCGCGTCGACACGGCCGCGCATTTCGCGCGCTGCGTCGCGCGCCTGAACGCGCTCGAGCCGCGCCCGGACGCGGTGCTCGTCACGGGCGACCTGACCGACTTCGGCGACGACGCAGAATACGCGCACCTGAAATCGCTGCTCGCGCCGCTCGAGATTCCGTACTACCTGCTCGTCGGCAACCACGACGACCGCGCGGCGTTGCGACGCGCGTTCCCCGCGCGCGCGGAGCTGCAGATGGGCGAATTCGTCCAGTACGCGCTCGATCTCGGGCCGCTGCGCGTGATCGCGCTCGATTCGCAGATTCCGGGCACGAGCGGCGGCACCCTGTGCGACGCGCGGCTCGCGTGGCTCGCCAGCCAGCTCGACGCCGCGCGCGAGCGTCCGGTCATCGTCGCGCTCCATCATCCGCCGTTCGCGTGCGGCATCGGCCACATGGACGCGATGCGGCTCGATCCGGATGCGTCGAGCCGGCTCGACGCGCTGCTGCGCCGCTTTCCGAACGTCGAGCGTGTGCTGTGCGGGCACGTGCACCGGACGATGTTCGCGCGCTTCGGCGGCACGATCGCGTCGGCCGTGCCCGCGCCGGCGCACCAGGTCACGTTCGACCTGCGCGACGACGGGCCGTCGTCGTTCTCGATGGAGCCGCCCGCGTTCGCCGTGCATCGCTATGCGCCGGACAGCGGGCTCGCGTCGCATCATGTGTACGTCGATGCGAGCGACGGGCCGCATCCGTTCTTCGAGCCGACGGGCGTGCTGATCGATTGAACGTGACGCCGCGACGCGCGGCAAGCGGCGGACGCAGGGAGCGCGCATGAGCATGAGCATGAGCATGAGCATGAGCATGAGCATGCGTATGCGTATGCGTATGCGTATGCTCATGCTTCGCGCTTCGCCGGGCGAGCCGCCGCCGGGGCGCTGAACGACGCGGGCCGACATGGATCGGCTTCGACGCCGCACGAATCGCACGGGCCGTGTTTGCCCGTGCAAGCCGTGTTTGCCCGTGCAAGCCGTGTTTGCCCGTGCAAGCCGTGTTTGCCCGTGCAAGCCGTGTTTGCCCGTGCGGCCGGCGCCGTTGCGCGCCGAGCCGCACCGGCCTTTCACTATCGGCACGCGCCGCGCGCCGTCCGGGCGTACCGGCGGACGCCGCACGCACGACCGCGGACGCCGCGCTCAGCGCGCGCCGCTCGTCCGGTCCATGATCGCGAGCAGATCGGCCAGCGCCTGCTTGCACGCGACAGCCTGCGGCCGATCGGCGCGCAGCGCCGCGAGCGCGCGATCGATCGACTTGTCGACCGCGTGCCAATCCGCCGCCGCGCGCGGCTTCAGCGACGGCTCGGCGTCGTCCCAAGACGTCTCCAGATCCTTGATGCGCGCCTTCGCACCGGCGAGATCGCCCTTGTCGACGCGCTTCGCGGTGTCAGCGGCGATCGCGCGGAACGGCGACAGGTCACCGAGCTTCGAGACGGTCGCGGCTTCGGCCACGTTCGGCGCGACGCCCGCCGGCGACACGACGCCGATGCCGAACGCGGCGGCCGCCAATGCCGGCGCGACGGCGAATGCAATGAATTGGCGCTTGATCATGCTGCTTCTCCTTGTGAAAAACGCGAACGAAACGGTTGAAAACGATGCTCGCATCGACTGAAGTTCAGCGGCCGCGCGCCGGCGCGACGAGCCGATCCGCGCGCGCGGCCGCGACGCTCAGCCCCGCGACCAGCACGACGATCACCGCGAGAAACACGGCGCTCGTCTTGATCGTGCCGAGCCCGAGGCCGCCGTACGCTTGCGCCTGCGACAGGAAATCGCCGAGCGACGCACCGAGCGGACGCGTAAGGATGTACGCGAGCCAGAACGCGAGCACGCGGCTCATCCCGAAGAGCGCGGCTGCCGCGACGAGCGCGATCGCGCCGCCGAACGCGACGATCCCGAGCCGGAATCCGAGGCCGAGCGCCTCGGTCGCGAGATCGCCCGCCGCCGTGCCGAGCGCGAACGTCAGCAGGATCGCGGCCCAATAGAACCACTCGCGGCGCGCGGTGACGATCGTGTGAATCGACAGCGTCCGCTCGCTGCGATACCAGAGCGCGAACGTCGCCGCGAGCGCGGCGGCGAAGAGCGGCGTGCTGACGTAGAGGCTGACGCCGAGGCCGTCGGTCAACGCATCGGTGATCTGCGTGCCGACGATGCTGACGAGGACGATGTTCAGCCAGTAGATCCACGGCACGTAAGCGCGCGCGCGCAATTGCAGCGCGAGCGCGCAGAGCAGCAGACCGGACATCAGCGCGCCGGTGACGGCGGCGCCGAGTCCGACGTGGACGGCGAGATAGTCGGCGCCGGTCTCCCCGACCGTCGTCGACATGATCTTGACGATCCAGAAGGCCAGCGTGACTTCCGGGACTTTGTTGAGCATGCCGGCGGCGGCATGCGCACGGGCGGGCTGGTTCAATTGGGCTCTCCTTGTCGCACCGGTTGCGCAAAGCGAGCCGGATTCCGGCAACGGCGGTGCAGCGACATACGAACGCTCCCACGACTCGCTCGGACGCCACTATGCAAGCCGACCGCTTAAGGCGACATTAACGGCATGCGCGCGCACTGCGATCGCGCCGCCGCCAGCAGACTTCGGGGACGTCCGGTATGATCGGCGCTCCCGGCGTTTCGCCTCTCCCGTCTCGATCGAAGATCCGGACGGCGCGCACGACGCGCGCGCCGCACTTCGTCCACACGCACCATGCCCTCGTCGCCTTCCGTCTCCGCCGACGCGCCCCGCCGTGACTCGCGCAGCCTGTTGCTGCTGCTCGCGACGATCGCGGGCGTGTCCGTCGCCAACATCTATTACAACCAGCCGCTCCTCGACGCGTTCCGCGCGTCGTTTCCGGACAGCGCGTCGTGGATCGGCATCGTGCCGACCGCGACGCAGCTCGGCTACGCGGCCGGCATGTTCGCGCTCGCGCCGCTCGGCGACCGCTTCGACCGGCGCAAGCTGATCCTGCTGCAGATCGCCGGGCTGTCGGCCGCGCTCGTGATCGCTGCGGCGGCGCCGACGCTCGCCGTGCTCGCCGCGGCGAGCCTCGCGATCGGCATCCTCGCGACGATCGCGCAGCAGGCCGTGCCGTTCGCCGCCGAGATCGCGCCGCCCGCCGCGCGCGGGCAGGCGGTCGGCACCGTGATGAGCGGGCTCTTGCTCGGCATCCTGCTCGCGCGCACGGCGGCGGGTTTCGTCGCCGAATACTTCGGCTGGCGCGCGGTGTTCGGTGCGTCGGTCGCGGCGCTCGCCGCGCTCGCGGCCGTGATCGTCGCACGCCTGCCGCGCAGCTCGCCGACGTCGGCGCTGCCGTACGGCAAGCTGCTCGGATCGATGTGGCAGCTCGCGCGCGAGTTGCCGGGGCTGCGCGAGGCGTCGATGACGGGCGCCGCGATCTTCGCGGCGTTCAGCGCGTTCTGGCCGGTGCTCACGCTGCTGCTCGCGGGCGAGCCGTTCCATCTCGGTCCGCAGGCGGCGGGCCTCTTCGGGATCGTCGGCGCGGCGGGCGCGCTCGCCGCGCCGTACGCGGGCCGCTTCGCCGACAAGCGCGGCCCGCGCGCGATCATCACGCTCGCGATCGCGCTGATCGCCGCGTCGTTCGTGATCTTCGCGGTGTCGGGCCACAGCCTCGCCGGACTCGTGATCGGCGTGATCGTCCTCGACGTCGGCGTGCAGGCCGCGCAGATCTCGAACCAGTCGCGCATCTATGCGCTCAAGCCCGACGCGCGCAGCCGCGTGAACACGGTCTACATGGTCTGCTATTTCATCGGCGGCGCGATCGGCTCGTCGGCGGGCGTCGCTGCGTGGCGCGCGATGGGCTGGATGGGAATGTGCGCGGTCGGCCTGCTGTTCTCGGTCGTCGCGGCGCTCGTGCATCATCGCGGCCGCGCGAGCGCGCGATAAGCGCTCGACGCGGCGGCGGCGCACGGTGCGGCGCCGCCGCGTCGGGGCGACGTCAGGCCGACGCGCGCACGCGGAAAACCGCGATCGGATACGCAAAAAACCGGATGCGGTGCGCATGACGCCGGCCGGGCCGGGCCGCACCGCGGACGAGCCGCGGACGAGCCGCGCGGACGCGCATCGCGCATGTCCGCGCGTCGCGAACATGCCGCCGCCCGGCGAGATCGATACGCGGGGCTCCACGATCGCCCCGCGCGATGCGCACGCTCGGTTGCATCGCCAGCGCCGCCGGATTGCGCGGCGGCGTATCGGCGCGCGAGATCGTGCGCGAAACCGCCGAGCGCGGAAACAGGCGGACGTCGCGCGAGCCGCGCGCGCGCCATCGTCCGCCACGTCGCGCGCTGTTATTGCATCCGCTTGCGCGCCGGATCGAACACGAACGACAGCCCGACGCTGCCGAGAATCGCGACGGTCGCGATCACGGTCGCGAGCGTGACGGGCTCGCCGAGCAAGAGCGCGCCGAGCGCGACGGCGACGACGGGGTTCACGTACATGCAGCTGCTCGCGATGATCGGGCTCGTGTGGCGAATCAGATAGCCGTACGCGACGTACGCGGCCATCGTGCCCGCGAGCATCAGATAGACGAACGCGACGCCGGGCAGAAACGCGACGTGCTCGATGCGCTCGCCGAGCACCCATGCGATGCAGGTCGACGCCGCGCCGCCGAGGCCGATTTGCAGCGAGGTCGACAGGAACAGGTCGTGCGGCAGCGCGAGCCGAGCGGCGAGATGCGCGCCGCCCGCCCAGAAGAGCGCGCCCACGAGCACGGTGATGCTGCCGAGCGTCGAGCCGGGCGACGACGGCCCGCCCGAATTCAGCACGACGATCCCGACCATCCCGAGCGCGACGGCCGCCCATTCGCCCGCCGTGATGCGTCGCCCCGCGACCGACGCGATCACCGTCGCGAAGAGCGGCACCGTCGCGACCGTCACCGCGGCCGAGCCGCTGCCGACGGTGCGCATCCCGAGCGCGATAAAACCGGACGACAGCGTGACGAGCATCGTGCCGACGAGCGCCGCGTTGCGGATCTCGACGAGCGTCGGGCGCACCGGACGGCGCCGCATCGCGAAGATGAAGAGCCCGATCCCCGCGAGCAGGTTGCGCAGCCCGGACAGCAGCAGCGGCGGAAACGATTCGAGCGCGACGTGCAGCGCGAGATACGTCGAGCCCCACGCGAAATAAATGAACGCGAGCGCGAGCACGACGCGGCCGCTGCGGCTTTGCGGCAGGCGGGGCGGATGGCGCTCGAGGAAGGCGAGGAAGCGGTCGAACGGCGTCATCGGTCAGCGTGCCCGCACGAGGTGTCGCACGTTCAACGGCGAGGCGGCGCGACTGCCGGCGAGCGGCCTCGATGAATCCGGAATGGGAAGAGACGACGGCGTGCGAAACGACAGGTCGGAGCGTGCGGCGGCGAACATGACCGAAAGAGGCGAACGGACTCGAATGAAGACGTGCGCGACCGGACGGCCGCGCACCGCCAGCATTATGCATTAAGGAATGGAAAACGAATGCCGGCTTGAATCGAACGCGCGCTCGGTGACGTTTCGGCGCGACATTTCATGCGCGGCAAAACAGTATTTTCGTTTTCGGACATTCGGGATAAAAGCGCGAAATCGCACGCGCCGCGCGCGGGCATGCGGGAACGCGCCGCCCCGCCCGCGCGGCTTCGCGCGATTCCGTCACGATCCGCCGAACCAGTTGTATCCCTGGTCGACCCAATAGCCGCCCGGATACGTATTGGTCACGAATATCTCCATGATGTGCTTCGGATTCTTGTAGCCGAGCTTCGTCGGCATCCGCAGCTTCATCGGAAAACCGTATTCGGGCGGCAAGCGCTTGCCGTCGTATTCGAACGTCAGCAGCGTTTGCGGATGCAGCGCGGTCGGCATGTCGATGCTCTCGTAATAGTCGTCCGCGCATTTGAAGCCGACGTATTTCGCGGTCGTGTCCGCGCCGACGCGACGCAGGAATTCGCGAAACGGCGTGCCGCCCCAGCGCCCGATCGCGCTCCAGCCTTCGACGCAGATGTGCCGCGTGATCTGCTCCGCGTGCGGCAGCGCGTACAGCTCCGGCAGCGTCCAGCTGCGCTTGCCGGTGACGAGGCCCGACACGACAAGCCGGTAGTCGTCGGCGTCGACGTGCGGCACGTCGTCGATGCCATAGAACGCGTTGAACGGGAACGGGCGCGTGAGGTCGGCTTCTGTATACGTCGGCGCGAGCCGCGTCGGGCCGAACAGCCACGCCTGCACGCGATCGTTCGCGCGCGACACCGCATCGAGAAAGCCGTCGACCGACGCGTCGTCGCGCAGCGTGCAGCCCGTCAGCATCGCGAGGCCGCCGAGCGTCAGCACGCGCTTGCCGAACAAACGCCGCGACGGCAGCGCGAGCGTCTTGCGCACGTCGACCAGCAGCGATGCGCGGTCGATCCGCGCATTGTCGCCCATAGGCTTTTTCTCATCGTTTTCGGACATGATGAAGAGCTCCTTTTAGTGTCCGCGCAGCATCGCGAGCAGCGAGCGCGGAACGAGCGCCGCCATCGCGACGTGCACGACGAAGAACGCGACCAGAAACGCCATCGCCCAGAAATGCACGACGCGCGCGCTGTCATAGCCGCCGAGCAGCGCGCGCAACAGCGGGAACTGCACCGATTTCCAGATCACGAGCCCGGACAGCACGAGCAGCACGAGATCGGCGATCGCCGCGACGTACGCCGCGCGCTGGACCGCGTTGTAGACGGACAGATCGTCGTGCGACAGCCGGCCGCGCAGCGCGTCGCGCAGATCGCGCGCGATGCCCTTCGCGCTCAGCGGCAGGAACTTGCGCCTGAAGCGTCCGGTCGCGACGCTCATCGCCAGATAGAACACGCCGTTGAAGAACAGCAGCCACATCGCGGCGAAATGCCATTGCAGCGCGCCGCCGAGCCAGCCGCCCAGCGTGATGCCGCGCGGGAACGCGAAGCCCGCGTAGATCGGCGACGCGTCGTAGATCCGCCAGCCCGACAGCGCCATCGTCACGGCGGCGATCGCGTTGAGCCAGTGGCTCGCGCGCACCCATGACGGATGGATCGTCCTGCGCGGCCGGATGGCGGTCGTCGTTGAGTCGGTCGTTGAGTCGGTCGTTGCGTCGGTCGTTGCGTCGGTCGTTGCGTCGGTCGTTGCGTCGGTCGTTGCGTCGGCCGTTGCGTCGGCCGTTGCGTTGTCGGCTGCGTTGGTCGCCACGCTGATCGTTCCGTCGATCGGCACGTTCATCGGCGTATTCGTCGACGCGCTGGCCGCGACCTTCGTCGCCGCGTTTATCGTCGTCGTTGCATTCATGGGCGATGCCCTCCTTCCTTGATCGAATGCGAGCGCAAGCCGCTCAACTGCACAGCGGCAGATCGAGCGCCTGCAGCACGTCGCCCGTCGCGGGGTCCTCGACGAACGCCGCGATGCCGTAGCGCGCCGCGTCCTGTGCGCGCAGGCCCGCCGGCAACGGCAGCCGGCGCTGCACGTCGAGCGACGCGGCCGCGCGCCCCTCGGACGCGAGCGGCCCGATCCAATGGCGCACGACGCGCTCGTGATGCAGCGTCGCGCCGCGATTCTCGCCCGCGCGCACCTGCGACTCGATGCCGTTCTCGTAAAGCGCGAGATACGCATTGACCGCACGCGGCGCACCGGCGCGCGGCGTCACGGACAGTTCGACATCGAGCACGTCCGCGCGCCGCGCGGCGGACAGCGCGATGCCGACGCGCGCGGGCTCGGCGGCCGTCGCGACGACGCGCCGCTCGAACGCGTCCGCATCGCGCCAGCCGCGCAGCTCGCGCCCGGCGACGGCGACCTCCGGCGTATAGACGAAGCTGCCGCCGCCGCGCGACGCGAGCGCGCGCTGCCGTTCGGTGAAGCGATGCTGCGCGAAGCGATCGGTCCAGCCGAGGCCGTCCCAATAATCGACGTGCAGCGCGAGCGGCACGACGCGCACCGCGGCGCGACGCGCGGCGAGCCGGGCGAGCCAGTCGTCGGCGGGCGGACAGCTGCTGCAGCCTTCGCTCGTGTAGAGCTCGACGAGCGCCTGCCGGCCGTCAGGGCTGCGCGCGGCGCACGCGCCGCCCGCGGCCGCCTGCGCGACGCACGCCGCGCCGAGCGCGAGCGTCGCCGCGACAGCGCGCATCGAAGCGGAAAATGAAATCGACATATCGAAACTCTTCGGTCAGTGCCGGGCGCGGGCGCGTACGCTGCGCACACCGGCATGCGTGTCGCGATCCGGCTTTCCTCGATGTCCGGCGTCGCGAGAAAAAAACCGCCCGAACAGCGAACGGGCGGCCGAGCCGGGTCATGCGATGAAATCCGCCGGAAACGGCGCCGCTCAGTTCGACATCGGGCTCATCTTGTCGGACGACATCGGCTTTTTCATCGCGTCCTTCGACATAGGGTCCTTCTTCATGCCGCCCTTCGCCATGTGATCTTTCTTCTTGCCCATCTGGTCCTTCGACATCGCATCTTTCGACATCGCCATGCCATCCTTAGACATCGCGTCCTTCGACATCGCATCGTTCTGCGCATGCGCGAACGGCGCGGCGAACGCGAAACCGGCGGCACACGCGGCAACAATCAGATTCCTTTTCATGGGATCACTCCATCGTTATTGGTTGAGGAGCCGAATAGTCGGGGCGCGGCGGCGGATATGACGGCGACGCGCAAAAATTTCTTCGGGACCGACGATTGAGCCGGCGCGCGGTCGATCGCGCGGCGCACAAACGCGCTGCCGCGCCCCGCCGCGCCGGCTCGACGCGCAAGACGACGCGCCGCCCACGCGCCTCGAACGCGTGCGCGCCGGCGCCGTCCGGGCTGCCCCCGCCGCGGCGCAGCATGCGCAGTCAAACGCGCGTTCACGCGCCATCGATCTGTCCCCTGTTGAAACCGCAGCCGACCCGGTGTATCTTTTGCGCTTGCTAACGCGGGGGTCCTGCAATGCGCTCGGTCAAGCGATCGTGCGGCGCGGGTGAGAAATACCCTTTGAACCTGATCTGGATAATGCCAGCGCAGGGAAGCGTCAGGATTTCGCCGCTGTTCCACGTCTGAATCCCGTCGCGTCGCGCATCTCGTCTCCTGCTTAGCGCCCCACCACAGGAGATCGCATGAACGCCAATCCCAAGTTCCTGTCGGCCGACGCCCGCGTCGACGCCGCCGCCGTCGCCCCGCTGCCGAACTCGCGCAAGGTCTACGTGACGGGCTCGCAACCTGACATTCGCGTGCCGATGCGCGAAATCACGCAATCCGACACGCCGACGAGCTTCGGCGGCGAAAAGAATCCGCCGATCTACGTCTACGACACGTCGGGCCCGTACACGGACCCGGACGTCAAGATCGACATCCGCTCGGGCCTGCCCGCGCTGCGCCAGCGCTGGATCGACGCGCGCGGCGACACCGAAACGCTGACGGGCCTCACGAGCGAGTACGGCCGCGAGCGCGCGGCGGACCCGGCGACGGCCGAGCTGCGCTTCCCCGACCTGCACCGCCACCCGCGCCGCGCGCAGGCGGGCAAGAACGTCACGCAGATGCACTACGCACGCGCGGGGCTCATCACGCCCGAGATGGAATACATCGCGATCCGCGAGAACCAGCGCCGCGCCGAGTATCTGGAAAGCCTGAAGGCGAGCGGCCCGAACGGCGCGAAGCTCGCCGCGATGATGGGCCGCCAGCACGTCGGCCAGGCGTTCGGCGCCGCCGCGTTCGGGGCGAACGCACTCGCGCAGATCACGCCCGAGTTCGTTCGCGAAGAAGTCGCGCGCGGCCGCGCGATCATCCCGGCGAACATCAACCACCCGGAAACCGAGCCGATGATCATCGGCCGCAACTTCCTCGTGAAGATCAACGCGAACATCGGCAACTCGGCCGTCACGTCGTCGATCGGCGAGGAAGTCGACAAGATGACGTGGGCGATCCGCTGGGGCGGCGACACGGTGATGGACCTGTCGACGGGCAAGCACATCCACGAGACGCGCGAGTGGATCATCCGCAACAGCCCGGTGCCGATCGGCACGGTGCCGATCTACCAGGCGCTGGAAAAGGTCAACGGCCGCGCCGAGGACCTGACCTGGGAAATCTTCCGCGACACGCTGATCGAGCAGGCCGAGCAAGGCGTCGACTACTTCACGATTCACGCGGGCGTGCGCCTGCAGTACGTGCCGCTCACCGCGAACCGGATGACGGGCATCGTGTCGCGCGGCGGCTCGATCATGGCGAAGTGGTGTCTCGCGCATCACAAGGAAAGCTTCCTGTACGAGCACTTCGAAGACATCTGCGAAATCATGAAGGCGTACGACGTGAGCTTCTCGCTCGGCGACGGCCTGCGCCCCGGCTCGATCTACGATGCGAACGACGAAGCGCAACTGGGCGAGCTGAAGACGCTCGGCGAGCTCACGCAGATCGCGTGGAAGCACGACGTGCAGGTGATGATCGAAGGCCCCGGCCACGTGCCGATGCAGTTGATCAAGGAGAACATGGACCTGCAGCTCGAGTGGTGCAAGGAAGCGCCGTTCTACACGCTCGGGCCGCTCACGACCGACATCGCGCCGGGCTACGACCACATCACGTCAGGCATCGGCGCCGCGATGATCGGCTGGTTCGGCACCGCGATGCTCTGCTACGTGACGCCGAAGGAGCACCTCGGCCTGCCGAACAAGGACGACGTGAAGGAAGGCATCATCACGTACAAGCTCGCCGCGCACGCCGCCGACCTCGCGAAGGGCCACCCGGGCGCGCAGGTGCGCGACAACGCGCTGTCGAAGGCGCGCTTCGAGTTCCGCTGGGAAGACCAGTTCAACATCGGCCTCGATCCGGACAAGGCGCGCGAATTCCACGACGAGACGCTGCCGAAGGATTCGGCGAAGGTCGCGCATTTCTGCTCGATGTGCGGCCCGCACTTCTGCTCGATGAAGATCACGCAGGACGTGCGCGAGTTTGCGGCGCAGCAGGGCATGTCGGAAACCGATGCGCTGAGGAAAGGCATGGAAGTGAAGGCGGTCGAGTTCGTAAAGAGCGGCGCGGAGATCTACCACCGTCAGTAACGCGGCGCGCGCCGCTGCAGTGCCCCGAAAGCCCGCCTCGCGCGGGCTTTTTTGCGTATGCGCCATGGCGCGCCGGGCGCGAAACAAATGATTACGAAAGCGAGAGGGCTCTAACAAGTCCTTACAGCGCAAAACGCATCGCCCGCGTAGATTTTTGAGTGTGGGCTGCGTTCCAGAACGCGTCTACGCATCTCTTTCATCTGAGGATTGAACAATGAAATCGATTCGGCGTATTGGGGTATGCGCGATGCTCATCGCAACGGTGGCGAGTCTGTCGGCATGCGATACGATGACTCACCAGCAACGTAACGCGGCAATCGGCGCGGGCATCGGCGGTGTCGCCGGCGCGGCAATCGGCGGCAACGCCCTGTCGACGATCGGCGGCGCCGCCGCAGGCGGCCTCGTAGGCAGCCAAGTCGGCAAGTAAGCCCGCGAATCGGGCGCGCCGCTCAAGCGGCCGCGTCCTTGCATGCGGGCGATGCGAGCCGCGTTCGTGGTGGCGGGCATCGCCCGGCCGTTTCGCGAAACCGTGCGAGCATGGCGATTCGTGCGACGATTGCGCCGCGGCCAGCGGCGGAAATGATCCGTTACCGTTTCACACAGCGTTTCACACGCGAGCGGTCTAAGCTCGCAAGCATCGAATCCTGCCCCCGCACGCACGACTGCGGAACCCATCATGAACAAGACGCTTGTCGCCGCCGCACTCGCGAGCATCGCGCTCGCCGGCTGCTATTACCCGTACGGCTATTACCCTGCCGGCGGCTACTACCCTGCCGGCGGCTATTACGCGGCGCCGGTGGAAACCGCGCCCGTCTACGTCGCGCCCGCGTATCCGTCGTACTACTATCCGGCCCCCTCGCTGTCGCTCAACTTCGGCTACTGGGGGGGCGGCGGCCGCCGCGGCTGGCGCCATCACTGAACCTTCGCCGCGTAACGTCGGCGCGCCGGCGTCGGTGTGCGGCGCGCCGGTTTCACCTTCGCGTCAGCCGTTCGCCGACGATGCGCAGCACCCGTTCTGGCTCCCGTTGCCGAACATTGCTGTTTCATCGCAGCCTGAAACATCGCGCGACAGCGCGGTGTAAGATGCTTGGCCAGTCTTCCTTCGACAGCCAAGTGTCCGATCCTCGATGAACGTCAAGAACGCCTTTCTGCTGATCGTCCTCGCCGCGCTATGGGGCGCGTCGTTCCTCTTCATTCGCATCGGCGTCACCGAATTCGGCGTCGCGCCGCTGATGGCGCTGCGCGTCGGCATCGGCGCCCTCTTCCTCGTCGCGCTCATGCTCACGCGCTACTCGCCGCGCGAACTCGCCGCGCTGCTGCGCAAGCACGCGTGGCCGCTCTTCGTCGTCGGCCTGCTCAATTCCGCCGCGCCGTTCTGCCTGTTCGCGTTCGCCGAGCTCACGCTGTCGGCGGGCGTCACGTCGGTCATCAACGCGACCACGCCGCTCTGGGGCGCGCTCGTCGCATATCTGTGGCTCAAGGATTCGCTGTCGCTGCCGCGCACGCTCGGCCTCGTGGTCGGCTTCGCTGGCGTGCTGACGCTCGTCTGGGATCAGGTGTTCTCGCCGCACGGCGCGAATCCGGCCTCACCCGCGACGGCCGCGCTCGCCGCCGCCGCGGCCCTCGGCGCGACGCTGCTGTACGGGATCGCCGCGAACTTCACGAAGCGCAAGCTCACGGGCGTCGATCCGCTCGTCAACGCGACGGGCAGCATGGTCGGCGCGACGGTCCTGCTGCTGCCGTTCGCGCTCGCGACCTGGCCCGCCGCGCCCGTCTCCGCGCACGCGTGGGGTTCGGTGCTCGCGCTCGGCATCGCGTGCACGGGCATCGCCTACTTCATCTTCTTCTACCTGATCGCGCACGTCGGGCCGGCGCGCGCGATCACCGTCACGTTCGTGATCCCGGTGTTCGGCATTCTGTGGGGCGCGCTCTTCCTCGGCGAACGCGTATCGTTCGCGATGCTCGAAGGCTGCGCGATCGTGCTGCTCGGCACCGCGCTCGCGACCGGCGTGATCAAGCGGATTCCCGGCATCCGGTCGCAGCGAAACGAGGCTGTGTAACGACGGAGGGCGGGCGGCGGGCGGGCGACGCGCGGTGCCGTCGGCGGGCGGCGGGCGGCGGGCGGCGGTGCGGTGGCGCGGCGGTGCGGTGGTGCGGTGGTGCGGTGGCGCGGTGGCGCGGCGGTGCGGCGGTGCGGCGGTGCGGCGGTGCGGCGGTGCGGCGGTGCGGCGGTGCGGCGGTGCGGCGGCAGGATCGCGCAACGCGGTGCGTCCGACGGACCGCGTGGTGTACCGACCGGTGAATCGGAAACGTCGAGCTTCCCGGACGTCCCTCTCGAATACTTCCGACGCCCGATTCCGCTCGGTGAACAGATCATCGGGCGTCGAGCATCGCGGATATCGCCGCCGGCAGTGCACGCGCGATCGTCCGCATGCTGAGCGACAGCGCGTACTTTGATACGCCCCCCCTGCAGCCCAGAACCTGCTTCGCGCCGTCAATCTGTACCGACTGGTGAGTCGAATTCGCTTCAATCGCTTGAATCGATAGGCGGCCACATCCGCTGCATCGACAAGCGCTCGCCTGCGGCAAGCGGGCGCCGCCTGCAGGACATCCGCGCCCCACGCCGCCGACCGGCCCGCCGCCGCGTGGCGGGCGCGCCCCGTCCGTCTCCAGAGCCTGCTTTCGTCCGACGCGGCGACGCGACATTGCGACGCCGGGTTAAGCGTATCCCCGATGCGCAATGCACGCCGACATTCGTTACACTCGATTCCATTCCCCACGGGACGCAGAAATGACGCACTTCGTCTTTCGCCGCGTGGTCCTTATGAGCGCGCGCACACGTCCGCCGCGTGGCGCGCGCCTTTTGCCGCTCGTGGCGGCGATGCTGACAACATGCCCAAATCGCAGGGGCTCTCGCCCGACAGCCTGATCTCGCAGTTCACACGCGGCGACGAAGGCTGGTGCGCGCAATATCACGACATCGCCCTTTCAAGTGCCTTTCAGCCGGTGATTTCGATCACGCACAAGCGCGTCGTCGGCTACGAGGCGCTCGTGCGCGCGACCGACGCGAACGGCGCGCCGATCTCGCCCGACACGCTGTTCGCGCGCGCGCAGGCGCGCGGCGAGACGATCCTGCTCGATCGCCTGACCCGCTGCCTGCACGTCGCGAATTTCTCCGCGCAAGACACGGGCATGTGCTGGCTGTTCCTGAACGTGCTGCCCCAGATGTTCGACGCCGGCATCGCGCCGCGCGAGTTCATCGAGGCGCTGTGCGCGCACTTCGCGCTGCCGCCGACGCGCGTCGTGCTCGAAGTGATCGAGCAGCCGTCGCGCAACGAAGCCGCGCTCGCCCACACGCTCGACATGATCCAGCACGGCGATTTCCTGATCGCGATCGACGATTTCGGCACCGGCTTTTCGAACTTCGACCGCATCTGGCAGATAAAGCCCGACATCGTGAAGCTCGATCGCTCGATCGTCGAACGCTCGCTCGCGCCAAGCGACGCGCACCGGATCGTCCATCACCTCGTCACGATGCTGCACCACGCGGGCACGATGGTGCTCGCAGAGGGCGTCGAGAACGAAGACGCGCTGCAGATCCTGATGGACGCCGACGTCGACTTCGTCCAGGGCTTCTGCTTCGGCCAGCCCGATCCGTCGCTCGAGCACGCGCGCCGTTACGCGCCGGCACGCATCGAGGCCGCATGGGTGCGCTTCGCCGAGCGCGTGCAGAAGCGGCGCGGCGGCGCCATGCATCCCGGGTTCGACACGATCGAGCGGATCGTGCTCGCGGGCGCCGCCGACTACACCGAGGCCCAGGACCTGCGCGGCACCGCGCAACGGCTGCTGACGAATCCGATCGTGCGGCGCGTGTTCGTCGCCGAGGCGAACGGCGAGCAGATCGAGCCGTCGGTCACCTCAGAGACGCCGGATGCGCCGAGCGTGACGACGCGGCGGCTCGCGCCGCTGCTGCCGGAATTGCATAGCAACTGGTCGCGGCGCGCGTATTTCCAGCGTGCGGTCGCGGCGCCGGGACGCGTCGCGCTGATGGGACCGCACTTCTCGCTGACGGACGGCCGCGACTGCTACACGGCGGCCGTCGCGATCCATCTCGGGACGACGCTGAAGGTGTTCTGCGTCGACTTCGATTTCTCCTCGTCGGACGGTGACGAGCAGTAGGCGCGGCGGAGACGGCGTGCGGATCGAACACCCTCGCTTGCGAGCGCCTCGCGGACAGGGATGGACGAATGGATATATGAGCGGCGCGGCGGTACGCCGCGTGCATTTGTCCATTCGATGTCCGCTCGATGTCCGCTCGATATAGGCGATAGGCCGGTTCGACGTGGATAGACGCTCGATCCGAATGCGAGGCGCGCGATGGGTGCGGCTGCGGCTCACGACGCGGGCAGCGTCCGAGTTGCCGTGCCTTGCCGCGCCGCTCGCTCGAACCTCGGGTTCGTTCACAGGCCGAGCAATGGGTATCCCGTTTGACCGCCGTCCACCGGCATAGGCGCACGCACAACAGCATTTGCGGCGCTGTGCGTCGACCTAGCCGCTGCCGCCGTTCGCGCCGGGCCCGGCCAATCGTTATCATCGGCACGCCCGAGTCGCAGGCGACATGCCGGCCATCGAACGTCGCTTGCGGCTTTGAACTTTCAACGTCGAACTCCGAACTCCGAACTCCGAACTCCGAACTCCGAACTCCGAACTCCGAACTCCGAACTCCGAACTCCGAACTCCGAACTCCGAACTCCGAACTCCGAACTCCGAACTCCGAACTCCGTATATCGAGCGCCAAATGCCAAACGCGTTCAATCGACGATTCTGCCGCGCCCCGACTTCACTTCGCCGCGCCGGCTCTTCTCGGCAAGCCGGCGTTCCTTCGACGCACGCGTCGGCCGGGTCGCGATCCGCTTGCGCGGCGTCACGCCAGCGCTGCGGATCAGCATATCGAGCCGCGCGAGCGCGGCCGCACGGTTCTTCTCCTGCGTGCGGTACTCCTGCGCCTTGATGACGACGACGCCTTCGCGCGTAATCCGCTGATCGGAACGCGCGAGAAGCCGCGCCTTCACTTCGTCCGGCAGCGACGACGCGCGGATGTCGAAGCGCAGGTGAATCGCACTCGACACCTTGTTGACGTTCTGCCCGCCCGCGCCCTGCGCGCGGACCGCCATCAGTTCGACCTCATCCGGCGAGAATGCGTAGCGCAGCGTCATCGCGTCCCCTCCGGCGGAGCGCGCAGCGCGTCTGCGATTCGCGCGGCCAACCCGGAATCGCGCGCGGTGCGCGTCGCGATCGCCAGCGCGAGCACCGCGCGCGGGCCGATGACCTGCACCCGCGAACGCGCGCGCGTGATTGCCGTATAGACGAGCTCGCGCGACAGCACGCGGTTGAACGACGCGGGCAGGATCAGCGCCGCGTCATCAAACTCCGAGCCCTGCGACTTGTGGACGGTCAGCGCGAACGCCGTGTCGTGCGGCGGCAGCGCGGCGGGCGACACCGCGCGCGCACGGCCGTCCGCGCCGCGAAACCAGACGCGCAGCGCGCCGCGCGCGTCCGGCAGCGCAATGCCGATGTCGCCGTTGAACAACCCGAGCGCGTAATCGTTGCGCGTCACCATCACGGGCCGTCCCGCGAACCAGTGCGCGCCGATCGCGAGCGGCACGCGCACCGCGCGGCGCACCTCGGCCGCGACGTGCGCATTGACCTCGTCCGCGCCGCGCGCGCCCGTGCGCGTCGCGCACAGCACGCGGAAACGGTTGAGCACGTCGAAGAGCGGCAGCGGATCAGGCGCGGGCGTGGCGAGTGCGTCGCGCAGCGCGGCCGCGTAGCCGGCGAAGCCCTGCGCAACCCGTTCGATCGTCGCGGCCGACAGCGTCGCGCCGCCGTCATCGCAGAAACGCGCGGCCGCATCGTCGGCTGTCGACAACGCGTCGAGTGCATCCTGCACGGCGCCGCGGCGGATCGCGAGCGACAGCCGGCCGATCGGCGAATCGAGGCCGAAACGATAGTTGCGCTCGAGCCAGACGACGCAGTCGGTCAGCGGCGCGACGGCAAGTGCTGTCGGCGATGCGGATTCGTCGGGCATCGTCGATGCCGAAACGCCCGGTTCCACGCGTGCATCGGCGCTCCTGCCCGTCACCGCATCGGCACGTACACGTGCGTCGGCTCCGGCCGCCGATGCGGTGCGCCGCTCGCCCGACGCGGCATTCATCGCGGCGTCTTCGAATGACGAGAAGGACGCGTTGTCGAGCCACGCGAGCTCGTCTGCGTCGATCCACGCCGCCGGCTCGGCGGCGGATGCGTCCCACGGCAAATCGGCCGGAATTCCGTCATCGGCCGGTGCCGGTCTGCGTTGCGCGTCCCCGCTGCCGTGAACGTCCCGCACGTTCGACGCCCCGTGCACGTCCGGCATGTCGAGCCGATTCTGCGGCGCGTCGCCCGGTGTGTCATCGCCCGGCGTACTTTCGTCGTCGAACGCGAACAGCGATCCCTGCGCATCGTCGGCCGCGCGTTTCGATTCGCGTGCGCCGCCTCGCCGACCGGCGCGCGGCGCAGGTTCGGCAGCGGCCTTGTCGGCCGCCATGGCCATGGCTCGCGCCGCAGGAACGGCCGCATTGGCCGAAGCGCACGCCGCTGCGCTCGCATCGATGACGGCCTCGCGTACATCCGCGGCCGCCTTCCGAATCCCCGCCGCGCCGCGGGCGATCCCGTCCGGCAACGCCGCCACGAACTCGGCCTCGTCGATGCCGAGCGCGCGCGCGATTGTCGTACACGCCGTCGCGCTGAACGCGGGCTGAGCGCTCAGTTCCGCGAACACCGCGCCCGCTTCGACGGCCGCGAGCTGATCCTTGTCGCCGAGCAGCACGAGGCGCGTGTTCGGCGCGAGCGCGTCTAGCAGGTGCGCGGCGAGCGCGACGTCGATCATCGACGCTTCGTCGACGACGACGAGGTCGTACGGCAGCGGGTTGTCGCGGTGATGCGCGAAGCGCCCGCCCGGACCGCCGCCCAGCAGCCGGTGCAGTGTGTACGACGTCTGCGGCAGGCGCATCGCGAGCTCGGCCGGCAGGCTGCCGGCGCGCGCGTGCAGCGCCTCCTGCATCCGCTGCGCCGCCTTGCCGGTCGGCGCGGCGAGCGCGATCCGCAAGTCCGGATGCACGTCGAGCAGGCACGCGATCACGCCGACGACCGTCGTCGTCTTGCCAGTGCCCGGCCCGCCGCTCACGATCGTCACGCGGCCCGTCAGCGCGACGAGTGCCGCGACGCGCTGCCAATCGACGCCCCGCTCCTTCTGCGGTCCGAAATATCGAACGAGCCGCTCGCCGAGCGCCTCGGGCGCGAGCCAGCCGACGCCGCCCACCGCGGCATCGGCGGAACGGGCTCGCGCGACGAGCGCGGTCGCGAGCCGCGTCTCATATTCGAAGTAACGCGCGAGATACAGGCGCCCGTCACGATCGACGACGAGCGGACATTCGCCGCCGCGAGCGATCCCGCCGAACGCGGTCACGCCGCTCGCCGCGAGCGCGTCGCGCACGTCGGCGAACGGCTCGTCGTAGCGCTGCGCGAGCGCGTGCAATGACACGCACACGTGCCCCGCCGCCGTCGCGCGGCTCGCGGCGAACGCCGCGCGCGCCGCCCAGCGCGCGGCCGCGGCGGGTGCGCCGAGGCGGCGCGACAGCATGCCGATCCGGCGCGCGAAGCCTTCCGCGAGCGCGAGGCCGAAATCGGCCGGCTCGGGCAGACGGTCGGCCAGGCCGCCCGTCCACGCGAAGCGTTCGTCGACCGTGCTCATGCCGCCCCCTCGCGCATCAGCGCATCGAGCGCTTCGACGAGCGCGCGCGCCGGCCGCCGCGCATGCACGCCTGCCGGCGCGTCGGCGCTGCGCCAGCCGGGCCGCACGCCGCGCACAAACAGATACAGATAGCCTGCGATGTGCGCGTCGTAGTCGTAGTCGCGCATCCGCACGCGCAGATAGCGATGCAGCGCGACCGTATAGAGCAGCGCCTGCAGGTGATACGCGTGGTGCGCCATCGCGGCGTCGAGCGCGCGCGGGCCGTACGCATCGGGCGCCGTGCCGAGATGATTCGACTTCCAGTCGACGATCCAGAAGCGGCCGTCGTGCTCGACGATCATGTCGATGAATCCTTTGACGAATCCGGCAAGCGTGCCCGCCTCGAGCGCGACGTCCGGATAGCCGTGCGCGGCGAGCAGCCGCCGCAACGCGTTGAAATCGAGCGCGGGCGCGGGAAACAGGAATTCCATTTCCGTCAGGCGCCGCGCCGGATCGAGTGTCGCCAGGCGCATGCCCGGCACGAGCTCGGTCGCGGCGAGATCGGCGACGAGCCGCGTCATCATCGCCGGCAGCCGCGCGGCGAGCGCGAGCTCCGCTTCGACCGGGCGCTCGTGCAGCGCGCGCAGCGCGGCTGCCGGCCACGTCGACGCGTCGGAGAAATCGCTCAGCTCGAACAGCCGGTGCAGGCATTCGCCCGCCGCCGCGCCGCGCGGGAATGCGAGGATGTCGTCTTCGGCGGGCTCGTGCGCGACGGCAGTCGCCGCTCGTGCGGCGGCGTCGGGCGCGTCCGGGTCGACCGCCGCGGCGAGCGCATCGTGATCGGGCCGCGTCTCTTCGTCGGCGACGCTCGCGATACCGCCCTCTTCGCGCGCGAGCGCCGACGTGAGCGAGCTGAAACTCGCGATCCGCCATGCGTCGCGCAGCCCGCGCGTCGCGCGTCGCGCCGATCGCGTCGCGTCCGTCTCGTGGCCGGCCGCGAGCGGCTCGCGATGCGCCGGCACGGGCAGCGCGCCGAGCGTCACCGGGCCGCCCGCGAGCGCCTGCCAGCGCTCGGCGAGCTCCGCGTCTTCGGGCGGCTCCTTGAGCCATGCGTCGAATTCGCGGCCCGCGCCCGCGACGAGCCAGTTCAGCACGCTGCGCCGCGCCTCCTTCGTCGAGCGCGACGACACGTACGTGCCCGCGACCAGATAGCATCGGTAGACGGCGCGCGTGAGCGCAACATAGACGAGCCGCGCGCGCTCCGCCGCCTGCTCGCGCACCGCTTCGCGCGACGCGCGTTCAGCCGCCTCGTCGTCGCAGCCGTAATGCAGCACCGCGCCGCCCGCTTCGTCGTGATACTCGCGCGCATCGGGCAGGCCCGAGCCGCTCGGCTCGCGCAACCCGCCGTCGTTCAGGAACGGACAGAACACGATCGCGTATTCGAGCCCCTTCGACTTGTGCACGGTGACGATCTGCACGAGGTTGCGATCGGACTCGAGCCGCAGCTGTGCATCGTCTCCACCGCCTTCGAGACGCTGCGCGGCGAGCCAGCGCAGCGTCGGCGCGATGCCCGGCTGCGCGGATGCGCGCGCCTGCGTCAGCTCGGCCAGATGGTTGACGTCGGTCACGCGCCGCTCGCCGTCCTGACCGGCCATCAGCCGCTCGGCGATCCGCAGCTCGTTCGCGAACGTGCGCCACATCACCGCAAAGCCGCGTTCGCGCCACAACAGCCGATAGCGGGAAAAACGCTCGACCCAGCCCATCGCGTCGGCATCCGCCGAAGGCGGCGCGGCAGCGCTCGCCGATGCGCGCGCGCGCCCGTCGTCCGCAGCTTCGCGCGCGGCGTCCTCGACGTCGCCCTGCGCCGTGTCGCCTTGCTCGAGACGCCAGAGCGCCGCCGCATCGAGCCCGAACCAGTCGGATGCGAGCGCCGAGCGCAGACGCCGCAGGTCGCCGGGCGCGTCGATCGCCGCAAGCACGCGCTCGAGCTGCTCGGCGTCGATCGTCGCAAACACCGACGCCTGCGCAAGCTCGACGCTGCCGATGCCCCACGCCGCAAGCACGCGCTTCACGAGACTGCCCTGCCTGTGAGTCTGCACGAGCACCGCGATGCCGGACGCCGCCAGCGGCTCGCCGCCGAGCGTCACGTCGCGCTCGCGCGCGCCGCGCATCAATCGCGCGATCTCGGCGGCGCACGCATGCGCCGCCTGCCGCTGCGCGTCGCGCTTCGTCAGCCCGCCATCGCCGGCGGGCAGCGTCCACACGCGGAAGTCGCCCGCGCCCGCGAGCGGATCGGTCGTATCGACGAGCGGCGCACGTACGCGCGAGCCGGCGCGCACCGGCTCGTAATCGAGTCCGTCGAGCACGAACGCGCGGGCATTCGCGCCGAACACTCGGTTGCACGCGTCGACGATCGCCGGCGTCGAGCGCTGGTTCACCGCGAGCGTGTAGCGCGCGGATGCCCGCGCACGCGCGGCGAGATACGTATGCAGGTCCGCCGCGCGGAAGCTGTAGATCGCCTGCTTCGGATCGCCGACGAGAAAGAGCGGGCCGGCAGGCGCGAAGATCGTGTCGAAGATCGCGAACTGCAGCGGATCGGTATCCTGGAACTCGTCGATGAGCGCGGCCGGATAGCGCGCGCGCAGCGTCTCGCGCAACCATGGATGCGCTTCGAGCGCGTGATACAGGTTCGCGAGCAGATCGTCGAACGACACGACGCGGCGCGTGCGCTTGCGCTGCGCGAGCTCGGCCGGCGCGGTGTCGAGCCATTGCGCGACGATCGATAGCCAACGCGCGCGCTGCGCGGCCTCGACCGCGGCGACGGCCGCCTCGAGCGCCTGCGCGACGTCGAAGAACGCGTGACGCGGCGTCGCACCGCCTTTTTTCGTCGCTTTTTCAAGCGCGGCCTGCGTGAGCTTGAGCGCCGCGCGCGGCAACGCGGCCACCGCGCTCGCCTGCTCGAAGTAGCGCGCCCACGCGTCGAACGCCTCGGCCACCGCCTCCGGCTTGTGCGAGCGCTGGTTCAGCGACGGCTGAGCATCGGCGAGCAGCGCGTCGAGCGCGCCGCGTTCGGCGCGCCAGATGCCGGCCGCCGCGTCGAAGTGCTCGCGGGCGGCGGCCTCCGCATTGTCGTCGGCCGTGTGCAGTCCGTCCCAGCGCAACTCGGCGAGCGGCTTTTTCAAGCGCCGCGCGAGCTGCGCGTCGAGCGCTGCGGGACTCGCACCGTATTCGACGAGCCACTCGGCGAACGCCGGATGCGCCGCCGCAACCGGCTCGACGCGCGTACGCCAGAAATCGGCGGCAAGTTCGAAGCGCAGCGCGCCGTCGTCCGCCTCCATCTCGAACGCGAACGGCATCGCGGCCGCGAACGGCGCTTCCTGCAGCGCGCGCTGGCAGAACGCGTGGATCGTGTGGATCGCCGCCTGGTCGAACGCGCGCAGCGCGCGTCGCACACGCTTTGCGGCCGTCTCCGGATCGAGACCGCGCTCGGGCAAAAGCGTCGTCTCGAACAGGCGCGCGACGAACGGATCGTTGCCGTCGTCGCCCGTGTCGAGCGCGTGCGCGAGCTGGGCGAGGCGCCCGCGAATCCGCTCGTGCAGCTCGGCCGTCGCCGCCTTCGTGAAGGTGACGACGAGGATTTCGTCCGCGCCGAGATCCTTTTCGAGCAGCAGGCGCACGTAGAGCGCACAGATGTTCCAGGTCTTGCCGGTGCCCGCCGACGCTTCGATCTGGTTCACGCCGTCGAGCGCGCACGCAAAGACGTCGAGCTCGCTCGTCGACGGACCGGGTGGCGCGGCGCGGCTCATGACGCCCTCCGCAGATGCTCGGCGAGCGGATCGAACACGAGATGCGCGAGCGCGCCGAACGGCTCGTCGAGCGACGGATTCGCACCGCGCCAGGCAAGGGCGAGCGCCGCGTCGTCGGCTTCGCCCGCGACGCGGTCGTTGATCCACACGCCCGCCGCCTTCGATTCGCTCTCCGACACGAGCGCCCATGCGCTCCTCGGGAAAAACGCGAGCGGCATCCGGCGGCCCGCGCGGAACAGCGCGGCGAGCGGCGCAAGCTGCTCGAGCGGCGCGGCGACGGGCGCGAATTCGAACGTGTCGCCGCTGCCGAACCACAGCGTGCGGCGCGGCCCGTCGGGATCGATCGTGCAATAGACGAGATGCGCGAGCCACGCGGACAGATAGTCGCGGGCGCCCGGCCGCGCATAGCGGTAGATCACCTGCCCCGCCGCCGTCAGCCGCGCGAGCGCGCCATGCAGGCGCAACGGCTCGCGCGTCGCCACGGACGCGAGTTCGGCGTCGTGCGCGCCGAACCATCGCGCATCGCCGGCCGCGGGCCAGGCGGGTGAAATGTCGAATGCGAACGGCACGCGCGTCGCGCCGTCGGCCAGCGCGCGCCGCACGTTGCCCGCGAGCTGCGCGAGCGCGTCGAGCTCGTGGTCGCGCCGCACCGCGCCCGTCGCGCCGCCCGGCACCTCGGGGCTCGCGTCGGCGACGCGCAGCGCATGCTCGAACGCGGCCGCATCGGCCGTCTCGATCAGAAGCGGCAGCACACGCTCGGCGAGCGCGTCGCTGCCCGCGTAATCGAGCTCGAACGGCTCGGTGTCGACGAGCTCCGCCTGTGCGTCCGCGAGCACGATGCCGAGCCGCGCACGCAGCAGCGAGCGCGCCGGATGGCGCCAGAAGCGCTCGAAATCGGCGAAGGCGACGGGCTCCGCGGGCTCGGCCGGCAGCGGCCTGGAGAAAAACGGCTGCGCCGCCGCTTGGGCGCCTTCGGCAAGGAGGCGCGCGAGCGTCGCGCGCGACGCGTCGTACGTGAAGAGCGTGCCGCCCGGTGCAAAGTACTCGGCCGAGAAAGGCTGCAGCGGATGCTCGATCACGAACGCGCGGCGCGCGGCGTCGATCGCGTCGGGCGGCGCGTCCGGCCCTGCCGACACCGTCGCCAGATGGTCGAGCAACTCGTCGACGAGCGCCGCGGGCGGCAGCGGTGCGTTGTCGCGAATGCTGCGGCCCGTGTAGGCGATCAGCAGGCGGTCGCGCGCCGCGAGCAGCAAATCGAGGAACAGGTTGCGCTCGTCGTCGCGGCGCTGCCGGTCGCCGAGCTTCGCGAACACGGCCATCAAGTCGAATTCGTCCGCACGCGTGAGGCTCGGCAGCACGCCGTCGTCCATCCCGATCAGGCATACGACGCGATACGGCAGCCCGCGCAAGCTCGTCAGCGACGAAAACGTGACGCCGCCCCACGGCACGCCGCCGCGCGCCGGATCGTCGAGCGCCGCCGCAAGGCCCGCGCGCACGACGGCGGCCGGCAATTCGACGCCGCCCGCGCCTTCCGCCATCGCGGCGAGCATCGCGTCGAGCGCGTCGCGCACGCCGGACAGCGCGTCGGCGAATGCCGGGCCCGAATCGAAGAAGCGCGCGAGCGCGTCGGCGAACGCGTCGCCCCAGCCTGGCGGCGTCAGGTCGCCGGCAATCCGCTGCGCGAAGCCGTCGAGATCGTCGGTGAAGCGCGCGAGCCGGCCGAGCAGCTCGGCTTCCCCGCCTTCCGCGCCAGAGATCGGCAGCCACGTGGAGACGGGCGCCGCGCCGTCCGGCATCGCGTAGCCGAGAAAGAGCCGCGTCAGCGCATCGGCGAACGTGTGACGCAGCGCGGGCACCGCCGCGTTCGCATTTTCCGACGCGTCAGGCGCGAGCCCGCGACGCGCGCCCGCCGCCGCGAGCCACGTCTGCACGGTCTCGAGCGCCGCCGCGTCGATGCCGTAGCGCGCGGCGACCGCATCGACGCGCAGCCATTCGACCAGCTCCGGCGCGCCGACGTTGCGCTCGGGCAGCGCAAGCCAATCGAGCAGCACGCGTGCGACGGGGTTCGCCTGCGACGGCGGCAAGCCGGTGATCCGATACGGGATGCGCGCCGCGTCGGCGCCCGACGTGGTGCCGAACACCGCGTCGATCAGCGGCCCCGCCGCCGCAAGATCCGGCATCGCGACGAGC
Source organism: Burkholderia sp. ABCPW 14 (assembly GCF_001523835.1). Taxonomy (NCBI): domain Bacteria; kingdom Pseudomonadati; phylum Pseudomonadota; class Betaproteobacteria; order Burkholderiales; family Burkholderiaceae; genus Burkholderia; species Burkholderia sp. ABCPW 14. The sequence continues at coordinate 44,588 of NZ_LOVS01000188.1, forward strand.
ACGTCCGACGGCGCGAGGCCCGGATCCGCGTCGAACCACGCGAGCAGACGATCATGCAGCACCTCGAGCTGGCGCGCGAGACTGTGGCATACGTGCACCTCGATGCCGCGCTCGGCAGGCGGCTCGCCGAGCGCGTCCTCCGGCTGCAGATCGAGGATCGCGTTCTGCACGCGAGCGAGCCACGTCGGCGCGGGATTCTCCGCGTAGCGCGACGCGTCGCTCGCCGCCGCGCTCTCGGTCAGCTCGTGCAGCATGTGAAGCTGCGCCTGCGTCTGACGGCCCCATTCGGCGAGGAGCGGATGGCCGACTTCCTGATAGTCGAGCTGGTCCGCCGCGTCGAGCGATTCGGCGCGCGCGGCGGTCACGATGTCGAACCAGAATTCGCGGCACGGATTGAGCGCGTAGATGCGCACGTCGATCCAGCGCGACAGCTCGCGCAGCAGCGCGATGTGCAACGGCGGCATCGTCGGCAGCGCGAACACGCTGACCGATTCCGGCCACTTCGCATGCGCGACGATGTCGAGATCGAGCGAGCCGACCTCGCGCAGGAACCGGTGCGCAGGCGGCATTCCGCTGTCGGACAGCTCGGCGAGCAATGCGCGCCAGAGCGCCGCCTGCCACGTCTCGTCGTCGCGCGCGGCATCGCCGCCGTGGCGCGGCGCGCCTTCGAGCGCGAAGATCGATTCGCCCGCCTGCCATTGCGCAAGCCACTCCGGGCGATACGTGAGGTAGTGGTCGAACACCGTCGCGATCCGATGCGCGAGTTCGTGGCGCATCGGCGCATCGGCCGCGGCCAGATACGCGGCGAGCCGCGGCGACGCGCGCCACGGCTGCGCGCCGTCGCCGGACAGCAGCCGGTAGCAGCCCCACACGAGGCGATCGGGCGCGAACGGCGAATGCACGGGCACCGTCAGCACTTCGCCGATCTGCACCCACAGCCATTGCGCGAGATAGCTGAAGCGCACGTTCGCGCATACGCCGTGCCGCTTCGCGACGCCGAGTTCGAGCCGCCGGCGCAGCGCCGCGCTCGGTACGATCACCTGCTGCGCGGCCCATGGCCCCGCGCCGTCCGACGCGGCGGCGAGATCGTCGAGCAGCGCGTCGGCAAGCGTCTCGTGGCGGTTCGAATAGAAAAGATGGAGCATGAAGCGGAGCGAAAGACGCCGGGGGGATACCCGGCAAGTCGAGGAGCCAAGGATAGCAAACGGAGGACCGCGCGAGAATCTGGCCGATCGGCCGATGCGCGCCCGTCGCGTCGGCGCGGCGACGGAAACCGTGCCGCGCCGCCGCCGGATCGCAGGCTGCGCCGGGCCGGCATCGCCATCGCGATGCGCGGCGACGTGCTGAACCTGCGTCCCGCGCCGCGGTCAGAGTCCGAACGCCGAACGCCGAACGCCGAACGCCGAACGCCGAACGCCGAACGCCGAACGCCGAACGCCGAACGCCGAACGCCGAACGCCGAACGCCGAACGCCGAACGCCGAACGCCGAAGGCCGAACGCCGAACGCCGAACGCCGAACGCCGAACGCCGAACGCGGCACTCCGCACGCAGACCGCCGACGGCATCGC
>NZ_LOVS01000189.1:0-10685 GCF_001523835.1 Burkholderia sp. ABCPW 14
TCGCGCCCCGCGTCAATATCCCGCTTCCGACAGGTTCGTCGCTCCTGCAACGTCGATTTTGAAACTTGTGTCATGCCGCCGTTACGTGACGCCGCCGGAAAAGCGCGGATTTTGACCGCCATCGACACTCGGCACGTGTCGGCCAGATCGCAGCCGGCGACGCGTCGATCGCAACGAGACGCAACGCTTTGAATGCGGACGCGTCGGCAGATTCGAGCAGGCGGATCGAGATCATCGGGCAGTCGAAATCGAAAACGAGAAGGAGCCGATCCTACACAATCTTGCGTGTTCACGGCGAGCCTCACGTGTACGCTCACACCGACCACACGTGCCGCTCAGCGCTTCGCGCTGGCGCGCTCGCTCCATTCGAACGCAGCCATCCCGACCAGCATCGCCGCGACAAAGCCGAACGCCTTCGCGCCGCCAAGGCCGAGCGACACGACGGCCGGCCCCGGACAAAAGCCGACGAGCCCCCAGCCGACGCCGAACGCCGCGCTGCCCGCGACGAGCCTGAGCGTGACGGCCCCGTGCGGCGGGATCTGCATCGGCCGTCCCAGCAGCGAACGCTCGCGCCGCTTCGCCAACGCGAACGCGATCGAGCCGACCGCGATCGCGCCGGCCATCACGAACGCGAGCGACGGATCCCAATGGCCCGCGAGATCGAGAAAACCCTGCACCTTCGCAGGATTCGCCATCCCGGACAGCAGCAGCCCCGTGCCGAACAGCAAGCCCGACAAGAATGCGAAAAAGACGCTCATGTCACCCTCCCAACACGTGGCGCAGCACGAACACCGTCGCAATGCCCGTGGTCATGAATACCACGGTGGCGACAATCGAGCGCAGCGCACCGCGCGAGATCCCGCAGACGCCGTGTCCGCTCGTGCAGCCGCCCGCATAGCGCGTACCGACGCCGACCAGTACGCCGCCAGCGATCACCTTTGCCCAGCCGGCGTCGACGACCGGCGTCGGGAACCCGCCGAGCACATGCGCGACGAGCGCGGCCGCGATCAAGCCGACGAGAAACGCCGCGCGCCATCCGGCATCGCTGCGCCGGCCGGCGAGCAGCCCGCCGACGATGCCGCTGATGCCGGCAATACGGCCGTCGAAAAGCACGAGCAGCGCGGCGGCCGCGCCGATCATCAGACCGCCTGCGAGCGACAAGCCCGGCGTGAAATGAACGAGATCAACGGCCACGACGCTTCCCCTTCTTGCTCGTTGCACAGAACTGCTCGTAAAGCACGGACATGATTGCGATCGCCGGCTCACTCGCCAGCGCATAGTAGATGTTCTTGCCGTCGCGCCGCGTCTGGACGAGCGCGTTGTCGCGCAGCACCGCGAGTTGTTGCGACAGCGTCGGCTGATGGATGTCGAGGCGCGCCTCGATGTCGCTCACGCATAGCTCGCCGCATTGCGCGAGCTCGCACATCAACAGCAGTCGATCCGGATTCGACAACACCTTCAGCAGCGCGCACGCGGCATCGGCCGACGCACGCATTTCGGACAGGTCGATCGACGAGCCGGCAGCACGCATCTTTTCACCCCCAATCAATCTATCAGATAACATTATATATTTTCACATAATGATTAGCACAGTGCAAAGGTGTGTGCGCTCTTGCCGCGGCGTTCGAACCGGAACGTTAAGGATGCCTTAAGCGCATGCCCGTCACAGTGGCGGCAAGCGAATTCGGTGGCCGCACCCGCGAGAACGATATGAAACGCATTCTCATTTTCCTGCTCTGTCTCAGTACGCTTTTCGCGGCGAGTGGATGCGCGTCCCAGCAGACCGTCGCCGACGCGCATGTCGACGCCCCTCATCCCGCGCACATGGGCCGGCCGGATTGGCTTTGAGCCGCCATCTGCGCAGCGCGAACCGCTCATCCGGCTCGTCGCCGCCACGACCTTAAGATTTCCATAAGAATCGCGCGCGATAATCGGTCCGGCCCGGCAACGCACGACGCGTCGGCCGGCTGCCCCCTACGAACGGCTTACCCCACAGGACGATTCGCGCGATGACACGCACCACCCGAACCCCAGATCGTTACGACCTGCTCAGCCGCCTCCTGCACTGGAGCGTCGCCGCGCTCGTGCTCGCCCAATTCGTGCTCGGCTGGACGATGCCGGACGTGCATGGCACGACGCCGCCTGCCGGCCTCGTCGCATGGCACGTCGCGCTCGGCACCGCGCTGATCGCCGTCATCGCGGCACGCATACTGTGGTCGCTCATGCGCCGCAGTCCGCCCGCGCATCAGCAGAGTGCGCTTCTCTCGTTCGCCGCGGGTGCGGTTCACAAGCTGCTGTATGCCGCGCTGATCGCCGTGCCGCTGCTCGGCTGGCTGAACGCGAACGGCCGCACGTGGCAACTGAAGCTCGCGGGCGTCGCGCCGCTTCCGACCATTGCCGCACCGCACTCGCTCGGCGCGTCGATCGGCGAATGGCACAGCCTGTCGGCGACGCTCTTCATCGTGCTGATCGGCATGCACGCGTTCGCGGCGCTCGTGCATCGCTTCGTGATGAAGGATGGCGCATTCGAACGGATGATCTGATTGAAAGGCGCGCGCGGCGGCCGTTTGCACGCCGGTCGCCCCATGCGCAACGGCCACGCGGAGTGATGTCGTTGCGATGAGGACTCGCCGGTTGCATGGCCATGGCCGGCCCAGTCCTCGCCGCTTGCATCGCTCTCTTCGACCCGGTTCTGAACCGGGTCTTTTTTCGTATGACGAACGAAATGCAGGCCGGGATTTCGGCCGTTCGACGACGCGGCGACCGGATCGGCCGAATCGTGCGAATCGACCGATCCCGGCGCCGCGGCGAAGTGATGCCGGCTTATGCGCGTCGCGCGGCCAGCCGCCGCACGACGTCGATCATCGCATCGACTTCATCGCACGTGTTGTAGAACGCAAACGACGGACGCACGCTGGCTTCGAGCCCGAAGCGGCGCAAGATCGGCTGCGCGCAGTGATGTCCGGAACGCACCGCGATGCCTTGCTCGTTCAGCGCCTGCCCGACCTCTTCCGTCTCATAGCCCTTCAGCACGAACGACAGCACGCTCGCCTTGTCGCGCGCGGTTCCGACGAGCCGCACACCCGGCACCGGCGCGAGCACGCTCGTTGCGTACGCAAGCAGATCGTGCTCGTAACGCGCGATGTTCTCGATGCCGATCCGCGTCACGTAGTCGAGCGCCGCGCCGAGCCCGACCGCGTCGGCGATGTTGCCCGTCCCGGCCTCGAAACGGTTCGGCGGCGGCTGGAACACGGTGCGCTCGAACGTCACGTCGGCGATCATGTTGCCGCCGCCCTGCCACGGCGGCATGGCGTCGAGCAGCGCACGCTTGCCGTACACGACGCCGATGCCCGTCGGCCCGTAGATCTTGTGCCCGGAAAACACGAAGAAATCGGCGTCGAGCGCCTGCACGTCGACGCGCATGTGCGAGATCGACTGCGCGCCGTCGACGAGCGCCTTCGCGCCCGCGCGATGCGCGAGCTCGACAATCTCGCGGACCGGCACGACGGTGCCGAGCGCGTTCGACACTTGTGTCACCGACACGATCTTCGTGCGATCGCTGAGGAGCTTCCGGTATTCGTCGAGCCGCACTTGCCCCGAATCGTCGACCGGGATCACGCGCAACGTCGCGCCCTTCGACGCGGCGAGCTGCTGCCACGGCACGATGTTCGCGTGATGCTCGAGATGCGACACGACGATCTCGTCGCCTTCTCCGACGTTCTGGACTCCCCACGTTTTTGCGATCAGGTTGATCGCTTCCGTCGTGCCGCGCACGAACACGATCTCGTCCGGCGACGCCGCGCCGATGAAGCGCTGCACGCTCGCTCGCGCGTGCTCGTATGCATCCGTCGCGCGACCCGCGAGCGTGTGCGCGGCGCGGTGGATGTTCGAGTTCTCGTGCGCGTAGAAGTACGCGAGCCGGTCGATCACCGACTGCGGCTTGTGCGTTGTCGCCGCGTTGTCGAACCAGACGAGCGGCTTGCCGTTTACGCGCTCGGCGAGAATCGGAAAGTCGCGGCGAATCGCATTGACGTCGAACGGCGGATGCGCACCGGCGCCGAGCGCCTGGAATGTCGCGGGCTGCGGCTGCGTGTCGTCGATGAAATAACGCGCGCCACCGTGCCTGTCCGCAGCCGGCCGCTGGAACGACAGCAGATCGCGCAACGCGTCTTCGTCCGGCAGGCCGAATGCGCTCGGCGGCGCGATCCCGTGCTGCGGCACGACGATCTGCGCTGCGTCGCGCTGCCAGCTATCCCGTGCGCCGTCGACGAAGTAATACGGCGACGAAGACGCGCCCTCGAGGTCAAACTGCGCGAGCGCCGGGGGGGCGGAGACGGGCGCCTGCACGGGCGGCACGCCAAGCGCGACGCCGCCGGCACGCGGCTCGAGCGCCGGCGCGATCGACACGGCGCTATCCGGCAATCCGTTCTGCGCAGCCGCGTGCGGAACGAGCGCGGGCGCGCGATTGCCGAGCGACAGCACGTGCGTCGGCGCAGGCGCGAGGTTCGCGCCGGGCACCTTGCCCGGCGGCACACCCGCGCCCGGCATGCCGGTTCCCGTGCCGCCGGGTCCGGCGAGCGGCGAGCCCGCCGGCGCGGGATTCGAAACCGATGCGAGAATCGGTGCGACCGCCGGCAACGCCGACGGCACGCCGCCCACCGCGCCGCTTCCCGCGCCGACGTCCGGCGCGGCGGCCTGCCCCGGCAGCGCCGCGAGAAACGCCGACGCGAGGCGCGCGAGCGTCGCCGGATCGGGCAATCCGGCGGGCAGCGTCGCTTCCGGCGGCGCGATGGGCGCAGCGCCCGCTGCGGGATTAACGGTAGGTGTCGGGATAGTCATGGTACTTGCCGATCTCCACGTCATCGAGAACAGCCAGCGCATCCGGCGAATGGACGGCGAGCGAGCAATACAGCGAAATCAGATACGACGCGATCGCCTGATTGTTGATCCCCATGAAGCGGACCGACAGGCCCGGCCCCTGCTCGCCGGCGACACCGGGCTGATAGAGGCCGACGACGCCCTGCCGCTTGTCGCCGACACGCAGGAGCAGGATCTTCGTCTTGCCGTCGGCGATGGGCACCTTGTCCGACGGAATCAGCGGAATGCCGCGCCACGTCAGGAATGGCGAGCCGAACAGGCTGACGGTCGGCGGCGGCACGCCGCGCCGCGTGCACTCGCGGCCGAACGCGGCGATCGCGAGCGGATGCGTGAGGAAGAACGCGGGCTCCTTCCATACCTTCGTCAGCAGTTCGTCGAGGTCGTCGGGCGTCGGCGCGCCCGTCAGCGGAAACACGCGCTGCTCTTCGGCGACGTTCGCGAGCAGTCCGTAATCCGGATTGTTGATCAACTGGCTTTCCTGCAGTTCCTTGATCGTCTCGATCGTCAGGCGCAACTGCTCCTTGATCTGATCGTGCGGACTGCTATAGAGATCGGAGATCCGCGTATGCACATCGAGCACCGTGCTCACCGCGTTCAGGAAGTACTCGCGCGGCGCTTCCTCGTACGGCACGAACGTGCTCGGCAGCGCGCCCTCGTCCTCGCGCGCGGTGCAGGCGGCGCGCACCGCCTCCGGGTTCTTCACCTGATTCAGACGATAGATGCCCGCTTCGACGGGCACCCATTGCAGCAAATGCGTCAGCCAGCGCGGCGTGATCGTGGAAAGCTGGGGAACAGTCTTGGTGGCATTGGCGAGTTGCCGTGCTGCGTTGTCGCCGAGCGCCGTCTGGCCGCTCACTATCGTCGACATAGGAGACTCCGGGGGCTATAGAACAAAAACTGGAATGCTTATCTGGAGAACGCATTATCGAGACGCCGTTGGGACGGCTCAACATGCTATAGACACCAAGATGCGGAGATTGACAAAGCACTCAGCGCACGCTCGACAGCGGTGCATTCGACGCCTGTGATGCGCCGAATCCGAGCGACGGCGGCTCGGATGAATCGCCCGCGGGCGACAGCAGCCGCGCGATCGGCACGCCGAACGCACGTGCGAGCTTCTCAACGGTGACGATCGACGCGATGGCGGTGCCACGCTCGATCTCGCCGACATACGAGCGATTCAGACCCGCGTGCTCGGCAAGCTGTTCCTGCGACCACGCGCGCGCTTCGCGCAGTTCGCGGATTGCTGCGCCGAAACGTTGGACGAGCGCCGTCATGACAGCGCCCTCGTGGCGAACAGCGAGCCGCCGTTCGCGCCATTCGCGCCGTGCTGCGATGGCGCCGCATCGGCCGGCCGCGCCGGATCGCTCCGCGTGACGGCCTGCGTGACGTGGCTGCCGGGCGCGACGTCCTGCGTGATCCAGACATTGCCGCCGATCACCGCGCCCTTGCCGATCGTCACACGGCCGAGGATCGTCGCGCCCGCATAGATCACGACGTCGTCTTCGACGATCGGATGGCGCGCGAGCCCTTTTTCCAGATGCCCGGACGCATCGCGCGGAAAGCGCTTCGCGCCGAGCGTGACCGCCTGGTAGACGCGCACGCGCTCGCCGATGACCGCGGTCTCGCCGATCACGACGCCCGTGCCGTGATCGATGAAGAAGCCGCCGCCGATCTGCGCGCCCGGATGGATGTCGATGCCCGTCTGCGCATGCGCGTGTTCCGCGACGATGCGCGCGAGGAGCGGCAACTCGAGGCGATACAGTTCGTGCGCGAGCCGGTGATGAATCATCGCGAGCACGCCGGGATAGCAGAGCAGCACTTCGTCGACGCTGCCTGCGGCCGGATCGCCGTGAAACGCGGCGAGCACGTCGCTGTCGAGCAGTGCGCGGATCGCCGGCAAGCGCGCGGCGAAGTCGCGCACCGCCGCGTCGGCCCTCCCTTCGATTGCGGCCTCGGCCGGCGCGGAAACGTCGTGCCGGACCTTGTAGCTCAACTCGAGCCGTGCCTGTGCGAGGAGCGCGTGCAACGCGTCGTCGAGCGCGTGGCTCACGTAAAAGTTCTCGCTCTCCTGTCGAAGATCGGGCGGACCGAGCCGCATCGGGAACAACACGCCCTTCAACGTCTCGACGATGCTCGCGAGCGCCTCGCGCGCCGGCAATTCGCGACCGCCCGGCTCGAGCGAGCGGCGCTGCACTTCGCGCCAACGCTGGCGCACGGTTTGAAGCGATTGAACAATGTCGTCGATGTCGAATACCGCCACGTTTGCTGCTCCTTGTTGCCGCTTGTTGCTACTTGTTGCTGTTCGACGCTTTTGCCGCCCGAGTCGGATGAATCAGCTCTGCTGCCACGGGAGCCCATGCAGACGCCAGCCGTTGGTCGCGCCGCGATGGCCGGCATCGTCGAGATCGCCCTCGAAGCCTTCGAGCACGTTGAAAACCTGCGTAAAACCCGCCTTGGCCGCAGCTTCGGCGGCGAGCGCCGAGCGGTTGCCGCTGCGGCACAACAGCAGCACGACCGCATCCTTGCCCGTCTTCGCTTCGAGCTCGCGCACGAAGCGCGGATTGCGCGTCAGGCTCGTGCCCGTCGCCCACGCCACGTGCAGGCTCTCGGGCACGTGGCCGACGAATGTACGCTCCTCGGCCGTGCGCACGTCGACGAGCAGCGCGTCGCCAGCCTCGACGAGCGCCCAGGCATCCTGCGGTGACACACCGCCCGCGTACGGCGAGCCCGCCGAGCGCGCGGCTTCGCGCGCCGCTTCGAGCACTGCATGAGTGGAGCGTGCTTCGAGTTCAACCGTCATGGCGTCTCCTTATGGTTATCGCGCATCGTGCGCGAGACATGGGCCCGGCTCGACGGCGAGCGCCGTCTATAGCCATCAGGGGTCCACTATGGAAGAGGCGCCGCAAAAGCCGAACCAATTATTTTTCATTTCGAAATGAAGCCGTGCATGAGGGCGATAGTCAGGAAGGCGAATGGGTCCGGGCGGGACGCGAGGCGCGCACGACGCCGCCATTCAGGGCGTTCATGTATGACGAAAGCGTGTGTGTGAGGCGCAAGCACCGCTTCACGGCGAACCTCGACAACGGACAGCCGAACATCGGTCGCTGCGGAATCGATGAGCGAGCAAACCTCCGCTTACGCTACCATTACGCGCAATATCTCTCGTGAATTCTCCATGCCACATGCTTTCTGGCCTGAACAGGCCGATCCGTATCTCTTCCTCGAAGAACTGGACAACCCCGCGAGCGTCGACTGGGTCGACGCACAGAATGCCCGCACACGCGACGCTCGGTGGCTGAACGATGCGCGCTATCGCGAGCTGGTCGACCGCTTCACGAAAGCGCTGTTGCCGCGCGAGCGGCCGGTGATCCCGCAACGCTGGCAGCACTGGGCCTACGACGTATGGCAGGACGAGCGCCATCCGAAAGGCCTGTGGCGTCGCACGTCGTGGGCGAGCTGGCGCAGCGGCCGCCCTGCGTGGCAGACGCTGATCGATCTCGACGCGCTCGGCGAAACGGAAGGCGTCCAATGGGTGTTCGACGATCAGCTCATCCTCGAGCCGGACGGCGACCGTGCGCTGATCGTGCTGTCCGACGGCGGCGCCGATGCGGTCGTCGTGCGCGAGTTCGACATCGAACAATGCCGGTTCATCGACGACGGCTTCGCGATCGACGCGGCCGGCAAGCATTCGATCGAATGGATCGATCGCGACACCCTCTATGTCGGCTGGGACAACGGCGGCGCGACCGTCACGCGTTCCGGCTATCCGCGCGAAGTCAGGCGCTGGACGCGCGGCACGCCGCTATCCGATGCGCCCGTCGTGTTTCGCGGCGCGCGCGGCGACATCTCCGTCGACGCGCAATATGATCCGGTCGATCGGCATCATGCGATCGAGCAGGCGATCAATTTCTATGACGCGAACACGTATCGCCGCGACGAAAACGGCGCGTGGATTCGCTACGACGTGCCGGCGCATGTCGAGGTCGGCTATTGGAGCGGATGGCTGCTGCTCCAGCCGAGGCTCGACTGGAATTGCGATGGCGCTCGCTACGCGGGCGGCAGCCTGCTCGCGATCCGCGAAGCGGCATTCGTCGCCGGCGACCGCGCGTTCGCGACGCTATTCGAGCCGAACGATCACACGTCTGCCTGCGGCTGGACGCATACCCGCCATTTTCTGCTGGTGTCGTGGCTCGACGACGTGCTCACCCGCACGATGCTCTGGCAGCCCGAGCGGCAAGTCGATGGCGCATGGAGCTGGCGTGCCCGCCCGTTCCCGGCGCGTGGGCTCGCGCAAGTCGACGTATCGCCGGTCGAACCGACGTTCGACGACGAAGTGTACGTGAGCGTCGACGATTACCTGACGCCGCCCGAGTATTCGCTTGCCGACCTCGCGGCCGACGACCTGTCGGCATGGACGCTCCTCGATCGCTGGCCGACGCAATTCGACGCCGCCGCGCTGACGGTGCGGCGCGAACATGCGCGCTCGCGCGACGGCACGCTGGTGCCCTATACGCTGGTCGGCCCGCGCGACGCGTTGGACGATGCAGAGCGATCGCCCCGTCCGTGCTTGTTGAACGGCTATGGCGGCTTCGCGATTCCGCTCACGCCGGACTACGATCCGCTGCTCGGTATCGGCTGGCTCGAAAAAGGCGGCATCGCGGTCTTCGCCCATATTCGCGGCGGCGGCGAGTTCGGCACCCGATGGCACGAAGCGGCGCGGCAAGCGGACCGTCAACGTTCGTTCGACGATTTCATCGCCGTCGCCGAAAAGCTCGTTGCCGACGGCGTGACGACTGCCGCGCAACTCGGCATCCGTGGCGGCAGCAACGGCGGGCTGCTGGTCGCGGCATGCATGATCCAGCGCCCGGACCTGTTCGGCGCGGTGGTCAGCGAAGTACCGCTGCTCGACATGCAACGCTACCCGCTGCTGCACGCGGGCGCGTCGTGGCTCGACGAATTTGGCGATCCTGACGATCCGGCACACGCGAAAACGCTCGCATCTTATTCGCCGTATCACCAGGTGACGCGCAACGTCGCCTATCCGCCGGCGCTCTTCACGACGTCGACGAGCGACGATCGCGTGCATCCCGCGCATGCACGAAAGATGGTGGCGCGCATGCAGGCTCAGGGTCATCGGAACGTATGGCTGCTCGAGAAAACCGATGGCGGTCACGGCAGCGCCGACGCAATCGACACGGCCGAACACGAGGCGATCGGGTATGTGTTCCTGTGGAATCATTTGTCGCGCGGCGCGGACGACTCACGCGAGTAAGTCGCCGCGAGAAGACGGGCGGATGCGTGATGCCCGCCCGTCTCGCCGCTCATCGTGAGCGGCAGTTCGAGGTTGTCGTCCGCGCGCAGAAGTCTTGCCGATACGAACGAGATTTCGTCGCTCGTCGCTCGTCTCTGTTTGCGGGAATCGCCGCTTTATCGCTCACTTCGCTGCGTGGTTCGCGAAACGCATTCGTCGATCGCGGTTGGGGACATTATCGTTGCGGATCTGCATCGGCAAGTCACGCGATCGCACTCGACGAGAATCTCGCCGTGATGAACTACTCGACGCCGCCGTGAGCCTGCGTCGCTCATCGAAGCAATCGCTGGTACGTGACGTCGCCCATTCGATCGCGTCACGTCGCCGGCCCATCCTGGAAAACGCGCCGATTCGGCGGAACCATGCGTGTCACGGCGCTGCGACCGACGCGCATCCTTCGCATGCCTGATCGATCGACTCCCGCAACGCCTGTTCACTTCCCCCCGTCATTCGCCCGAATCACCGCCTCGGCGGCCGCATCGGCATCGCCCGC
>NZ_LOVS01000190.1:0-5756 GCF_001523835.1 Burkholderia sp. ABCPW 14
TGCCTAGAATCACGCCTCTTTCGCGGTAACGGAAACGTAGCGCGAAAGGGGGAGATGGGAAGTTCCGGTGCTCGGGGCGAGACGGTTGGCGGGTTAGTCGACCGAGGGTGCGGGAAGATGATCTAGGCGGTGCGCGGCGGGGTGGTAAGAAAGTTGTTGACGCGCTGCAAATAAGTGATCATAATCTCATTTCTCTGCTGCGGACAACGCGGCGCTGCTGAGAAGGCGGTCCGAAGTAGGAAAAGCTTCTCGCAGATATGCTCTTTAACAATGAACAGCCGATAAGTGTGGGCGCTTGATGAAGCGGTCGATCTTCGGATCGAAAGCGAAAGTATCAAGAGTCTCACACTAAAGTAAGTCAGGTTTGTGAAGCAATTCACGACCTGTCAGCTTTGAGTGAGCGACCGGTTGGAAACAACCGAAAACAGTAACAGGTTTGAACTGAAGAGTTTGATCCTGGCTCAGATTGAACGCTGGCGGCATGCCTTACACATGCAAGTCGAACGGCAGCACGGGTGCTTGCACCTGGTGGCGAGTGGCGAACGGGTGAGTAATACATCGGAACATGTCCTGTAGTGGGGGATAGCCCGGCGAAAGCCGGATTAATACCGCATACGATCTGTGGATGAAAGCGGGGGACCTTCGGGCCTCGCGCTATAGGGTTGGCCGATGGCTGATTAGCTAGTTGGTAGGGTAAAGGCCTACCAAGGCGACGATCAGTAGCTGGTCTGAGAGGACGACCAGCCACACTGGGACTGAGACACGGCCCAGACTCCTACGGGAGGCAGCAGTGGGGAATTTTGGACAATGGGCGAAAGCCTGATCCAGCAATGCCGCGTGTGTGAAGAAGGCCTTCGGGTTGTAAAGCACTTTTGTCCGGAAAGAAATCATCCTGGCTAATAACCGGGGTGGATGACGGTACCGGAAGAATAAGCACCGGCTAACTACGTGCCAGCAGCCGCGGTAATACGTAGGGTGCGAGCGTTAATCGGAATTACTGGGCGTAAAGCGTGCGCAGGCGGTTTGTTAAGACCGATGTGAAATCCCCGGGCTCAACCTGGGAACTGCATTGGTGACTGGCAAGCTAGAGTATGGCAGAGGGGGGTAGAATTCCACGTGTAGCAGTGAAATGCGTAGAGATGTGGAGGAATACCGATGGCGAAGGCAGCCCCCTGGGCCAATACTGACGCTCATGCACGAAAGCGTGGGGAGCAAACAGGATTAGATACCCTGGTAGTCCACGCCCTAAACGATGTCAACTAGTTGTTGGGGATTCATTTCCTTAGTAACGTAGCTAACGCGTGAAGTTGACCGCCTGGGGAGTACGGTCGCAAGATTAAAACTCAAAGGAATTGACGGGGACCCGCACAAGCGGTGGATGATGTGGATTAATTCGATGCAACGCGAAAAACCTTACCTACCCTTGACATGGTCGGAATCCTGCTGAGAGGCGGGAGTGCTCGAAAGAGAACCGGCGCACAGGTGCTGCATGGCTGTCGTCAGCTCGTGTCGTGAGATGTTGGGTTAAGTCCCGCAACGAGCGCAACCCTTGTCCTTAGTTGCTACGCAAGAGCACTCTAAGGAGACTGCCGGTGACAAACCGGAGGAAGGTGGGGATGACGTCAAGTCCTCATGGCCCTTATGGGTAGGGCTTCACACGTCATACAATGGTCGGAACAGAGGGTCGCCAACCCGCGAGGGGGAGCCAATCCCAGAAAACCGATCGTAGTCCGGATCGCACTCTGCAACTCGAGTGCGTGAAGCTGGAATCGCTAGTAATCGCGGATCAGCATGCCGCGGTGAATACGTTCCCGGGTCTTGTACACACCGCCCGTCACACCATGGGAGTGGGTTTTACCAGAAGTGGCTAGTCTAACCGCAAGGAGGACGGTCACCACGGTAGGATTCATGACTGGGGTGAAGTCGTAACAAGGTAGCCGTATCGGAAGGTGCGGCTGGATCACCTCCTTTCTCGAGCTATCCGCGAAGTTGAGCGCTCACGCTTATCGGCTGTAAATTTAGACAGACTCAGGGGTCTGTAGCTCAGTCGGTTAGAGCACCGTCTTGATAAGGCGGGGGTCGTTGGTTCGAATCCAACCAGACCCACCAAGTTGTCTGACGTGTTGTCGGTGGTTGGCGCTTCGGTGCTGACGAGTGCTGATGCCGACGGGCTGAACCTGAGTGTCTCGGTATGGGGGCATAGCTCAGCTGGGAGAGCACCTGCTTTGCAAGCAGGGGGTCGTCGGTTCGATCCCGTCTGCCTCCACCAATCTTCAATGCCAAGGGTTTGCTGAAAGATTCAGCGAGCGCTGTGCATTGGCGATTGAGCCAGTCAGAGTGATATCAACGGATATCGGCTGTCGTTCTTTAACAATCTGGAAGAAGTAAGTAATTTGGATAGCGGAAGCGTCTTGAGATGGACGTGAAAGCTATCCGGGTTGTGATTGTATCGATGTATCTCAAGATGATTCGAACTCTATGTTTGACTCAATTGGAATACGGCACAACGCGAGAACTCAACCTGTAACGAGACAGACTCGTTATAGGGTCAAGCGAACAAGTGCATGTGGTGGATGCCTTGGCGATCACAGGCGATGAAGGACGCGGTAGCCTGCGAAAAGCTACGGGGAGCTGGCAAACGAGCTTTGATCCGTAGATGTCCGAATGGGGAAACCCACTCCTTTTGGAGTATCCATGACTGAATACATAGGTCATGTGAGGCGAACGCGGTGAACTGAAACATCTAAGTAACCGCAGGAAAAGAAATCAACCGAGATTCCCAAAGTAGTGGCGAGCGAAATGGGAAGAGCCTGTACTCTTTATTTGTATTGTTAGCCGAACGCTCTGGAAAGTGCGGCCATAGCAGGTGATAGCCCTGTAGGCGAAAACAGTATGAAAGAACTAGGTGTACGACAAGTAGGGCGGGACACGTGAAATCCTGTCTGAAGATGGGGGGACCATCCTCCAAGGCTAAATACTCGTGATCGACCGATAGTGAACCAGTACCGTGAGGGAAAGGCGAAAAGAACCCCGGGAGGGGAGTGAAATAGATCCTGAAACCGCATGCATACAAACAGTCGGAGCCTCGAAAGGGGTGACGGCGTACCTTTTGTATAATGGGTCAGCGACTTACGTTCAGTAGCAAGCTTAACCGAATAGGGCAGGCGTAGCGAAAGCGAGTCCGAATAGGGCGTTCAGTTGCTGGGCGTAGACCCGAAACCAGGTGATCTATCCATGGCCAGGATGAAGGTGCGGTAACACGTACTGGAGGTCCGAACCCACTAACGTTGAAAAGTTAGGGGATGAGCTGTGGATAGGGGTGAAAGGCTAAACAAACCTGGAAATAGCTGGTTCTCTCCGAAAACTATTTAGGTAGTGCCTCGTGTCTCACCTTCGGGGGTAGAGCACTGTCATGGTTGGGGGGTCCATTGCGGATTACCCCGCCATAGCAAACTCCGAATACCGAAGAGTGCAATCACGGGAGACAGACATCGGGTGCTAACGTCCGGTGTCAAGAGGGAAACAACCCAGACCGCCAGCTAAGGTCCCCAAATATAGCTAAGTGGGAAACGAAGTGGGAAGGCTAAAACAGTCAGGAGGTTGGCTTAGAAGCAGCCACCCTTTAAAGAAAGCGTAATAGCTCACTGATCGAGTCGTCCTGCGCGGAAGATGTAACGGGGCTAAGCTATATACCGAAGCTGCGGATGCGTGCTTGCACGCATGGTAGGAGAGCGTTCCGTAAGCCTGCGAAGGTGCGTTGAAAAGCGTGCTGGAGGTATCGGAAGTGCGAATGCTGACATGAGTAGCGATAAAGGGGGTGAAAGGCCCCCTCGCCGTAAGCCCAAGGTTTCCTACGCAACGTTCATCGGCGTAGGGTGAGTCGGCCCCTAAGGCGAGGCAGAAATGCGTAGCTGATGGGAAGCAGGTCAATATTCCTGCACCATTGTTAAATGCGATGGGGGGACGGATCGCGGAAGGTTGTCCGGGTGTTGGAAGTCCCGGTCGCTGCATTGGAGAAGGCACTTAGGCAAATCCGGGTGCGGAATTCAAGGGTGTGGCGCGAGCGACTTAGGTCGCGAAGCAATTGGAAGTGGTTCCAAGAAAAGCCTCTAAGCTTCAGTTTAACAATGACCGTACCGCAAACCGACACAGGTGGGCGAGATGAGTATTCTAAGGCGCTTGAGAGAACTCGGGAGAAGGAACTCGGCAAATTGGTACCGTAACTTCGGGATAAGGTACGCCCTTGTAGCTTGATGCCCCTGCGGGCAAAGGGTGAAGGGGTTGCAATAAACTGGTGGCTGCGACTGTTTAATAAAAACACAGCACTCTGCAAACACGAAAGTGGACGTATAGGGTGTGACGCCTGCCCGGTGCCGGAAGATTAAATGATGGGGTGCAAGCTCTTGATTGAAGTCCCGGTAAACGGCGGCCGTAACTATAACGGTCCTAAGGTAGCGAAATTCCTTGTCGGGTAAGTTCCGACCTGCACGAATGGCGTAACGATGGCCACACTGTCTCCTCCCGAGACTCAGCGAAGTTGAAGTGTTTGTGATGATGCAATCTACCCGCGGCTAGACGGAAAGACCCCATGAACCTTTACTGTAGCTTTGCATTGGACTTTGAACCGATCTGTGTAGGATAGGTGGGAGGCTATGAAACCGGAACGCTAGTTTCGGTGGAGCCGTCCTTGAAATACCACCCTGGTTTGTTTGAGGTTCTAACCTTGGCCCGTGATCCGGGTCGGGGACAGTGCATGGTAGGCAGTTTGACTGGGGCGGTCTCCTCCCAAAGCGTAACGGAGGAGTACGAAGGTACGCTAGGTACGGTCGGAAATCGTGCTGATAGTGCAATGGCATAAGCGTGCTTAACTGCGAGACCGACAAGTCGAGCAGGTGCGAAAGCAGGTCATAGTGATCCGGTGGTTCTGTATGGAAGGGCCATCGCTCAACGGATAAAAGGTACTCTGGGGATAACAGGCTGATACCGCCCAAGAGTTCATATCGACGGCGGTGTTTGGCACCTCGATGTCGGCTCATCTCATCCTGGGGCTGTAGCCGGTCCCAAGGGTATGGCTGTTCGCCATTTAAAGAGGTACGTGAGCTGGGTTTAAAACGTCGTGAGACAGTTTGGTCCCTATCTGCCGTGGGCGTTGGAAGTTTGAAGGGGGCTGCTCCTAGTACGAGAGGACCGGAGTGGACGAACCTCTGGTGTACCGGTTGTGACGCCAGTCGCATCGCCGGGTAGCTATGTTCGGAAGAGATAACCGCTGAAAGCATCTAAGCGGGAAACTCGCCTTAAGATGAGACTTCCCCGGGGACTTGATCCCCTTGAAGGGTCGTTCGAGACCAGGACGTTGATAGGTCGGGTGTGTAAGCGCAGTAATGCGTTCAGCTAACCGATACTAATTGCCCGTAAGGCTTGATCCTATAACAAGTCTGCCTTGTAGATGAGCGCCGTGCCGATGCACTGGCTGCCATCCGAGAGACTGGTTGGATTCTCGTGTGTGATACACACAACCCAAGATTACTGCTTCTTCCCAGATTGGTCGCGTTGCGAAGCAACGCGACAACCCTCTTTGCCTGATGACCATAGCGAGTCGGTCCCACCCCTTCCCATCCCGAACAGGACCGTGAAACGACTCTACGCCGATGATAGTGCGGATTGCCCGTGTGAAAGTAGGTAATCGTCAGGCTCCCCTCTCAAAACCCCCGCCCACCCAGGCGGGGGTTTTGTTTTTTACACCCCCTCCACTCCAA
>NZ_LOVS01000191.1:0-2476 GCF_001523835.1 Burkholderia sp. ABCPW 14
TCGCGCCCCGCGTCAATATCCCGCTTCCGACAGGTTCGTCGCTCCTGCAACGTCGATTTTGAAACTTGTGTCATGCCGCCGTTACGTGACGCCGCCGGAAAAGCGCGGATTTTGACCGCCATCGACACGCAGCTCACGTCGGGCCACTGCACGCTCTTGTCGGCGCTCCTCACGGATATTTGGGTCACGTTTCAGCGGCCGATGCTTGTCGTAGGTCAGAACGGCGTCGGTCGTCGACGCGGACGGCTCAAACGGGCCAAGCCGTTTGACCAGCCTGGCTCTGCCCAGCGCCTCGCGCATATCGCTGGCCTTGATCGGCGTGGTGTCGCCTGAGTTCAGGTCGTAAATCGCGAAGCCCTGCCCCTTCTCGCGCAGTTCAAGACCGTACTTCGCGAGAAGGTTGTGGAGTTGCCGCCATGTGAGCTTGTCGTTTTTCAGCGCAGCCAGCAGCGCCGTGCGCGGCTCGCCACGCGCGTAGCTGAACAGGCTCTCCTGATCGGCATGCCGCTCCATGTCGGCCGCCGGCGTCGGTCGCTTGCCCTTCGTGCTGGGATCTTTGCTCGCCCAATCGATGACGACCTGGCCGTTGCGCTCGAATACGGCGTACGGACCATTGTCGTGCTGCCAGCCGTATTTGAGCTCGAGCTCGCGCATCGCGCGATCCAGCTTAAAGTAGTCGCGCTCGGGATAGACTGCCGCGAACGTGTCGGGATTCACGCGATTTACGGCAATGTGCAGGTGCGTGTTGCCGGTATCGCGATGCACGGCAAACACGTACTGGTGATCCGCCATGCCGACAGCTCCAAGAGCGTGCGCACCACATTCGAACGCTTGCGCATCGGTTGGTGATTCATTCGCCGGCCACGACAGAACGACATGGTACACAGCGTCCTTAACCCGGGCATTCTGGGTTGCCACGGCCTTCATTTCAGCCGCTGCGGACGACAGTGACAGGCAATTGTGTTCGCACGCAACGCCCGTTAGCGTTACGAGCCGCTCAGCCTGACCGAGGAGTCGACCGGACAAGAGGTCCGCCAACGCTTCTGCTTCGGCCCGACTGGATGCCGGCTGGATCGGCTTCATTTCGAGCTCTAGAAGGGCCCGCCGCGCCAGCGCCCTCCGCTGAAAATCGCCGTCAATTTCCGGTGACTGCCGAAGGTAGTTCGCTGCCAACCGGAGATGCTCTCTCGCACGCGCGAGAATCTTGAGTTGCTTTTCTCGATCCTGCGGATCGATCGGATCGACCTCGTCGCCCAGATGCTTCTTCTCTTCATCGCGATTGGTGATGTACTCCACCAGGTCCGCAAAGCTTGATTTCAGATCCTCTCGTCGAGGTGGAATCTTGGCCAGCATTTTTCAGTCACCGATCCGTGCAATTGCCTCGCGAATTTCGACAAGGATGGCGGCGTATTCTTTCGACAGCCCTCCACCGCCCTCGTTGAACAGGTGCTTCTGCAGGCCGCCGAGCCTGCGAAGCTCATTCAGGATGTGCGCCTCTATCTTCGTGCGCGTGCGACGGCCAAGCGCTGCCGCGAGCACAAATTGCCCGACGCTCATGCCGCAATCGCGCGCCTTCCCGCGGACCAAAGCTTCCTCGTCGTCGTAACACCGTATTGGTGGAAGCGTGCCGGTCCTTCTTCGTTGTTCGCTCGCACTCATTGTCACGTCCATCTCTCTCGCAGTCGGGGTCTCGGGGCAAAGCCCTGAGCAGGGGCGGTAGGCTGCGCATAGGGAGTGAAACGACTGGTGCGCTGCCGGTTGTGATGACGCCAATTTGGCGGCATTACAAACCCTACCCTGTCACCGAAGTTACGCTGTCGTTCTTGGAAGTTTGAAGGTAGCTTGGAATGGCGGTCTTTCCCAAGCAGAAAAGACGGTACCGAGGAAGGTTCTCGAATTACTCTTAACAACACTTTTTAGACATGATTCGGCGAACGAAAAGGTGTTGTGATAATCAGACACATGGACGGACTAAAACCCTGTTGAGATACCACCATGACGGACGCGTGAAACGAAGTAATGATGGCGATCACACCGGACCTTCAAAGGCGGCTGGCGCGTAGGTTGGAACTGGCCTCGACCAGCTTATCGATCGACGAGAAGCGAGTGGACAAGATGCGAACCTGGACTGACGACCAACTGGCGAACTACGAGACGGCACTGGAGACCATTGGCAACGTGATCGCAATTACCTCGCGCGACATTGCTAACGAGCAGGAAAAAATGGGTTCATCGAGGAATTCCGGGGAACGCGGCGCGGATTTTGAGGAAGAAATATTCCTCGTCGCGGTACCCGTAAGCGCGACGCTTGATGACCTTGATGGTGTTGTTGATGCCTTCGACGACGCTGGTATTGAGCGGATGGCGGCAGCGGGCCAGGATGCCGTGCCAGTAACCCTGCAAGCGCTGGGCAAACAGTTGCAGCGCGGCAATCCCGCTTTGCCGGGCTTGCTCGATCCATTGCCCCCAAGCCTTT